>JALRFB010000058.1 GCA_023256555.1 Sediminibacterium sp.
TCTATCGTGAGATACCAACAATACACATCCTGTGTATTCTAATAAAAATTGTTCCAATACAGCTAAGGTTGGTAAGTCTAGATCGTTGGTTGGCTCATCTAAAATCAGGAAATTAGGATTCTTGAATAACACAGTCAATAATTGTAAACGTTTTTTCTCTCCTCCACTCAATGCACTTAAATAAGTATATTGTTTGTCAGGGGTGAATAAGAATAACTCTAAAAATTGTGCTGCACTTAAAGAACCACCACTCGCTAATGGGAAGTTTTCAGCAAAAGTTTTAAGGTATTCAATTACACGCATATCTGTTTTATACACCAAACCTTCTTGAGAAAAATTACCAAAAACAATGGTATCACCCACATTTACTTTACCGCTATCTGGCAAAGTAATCCCTTGTAATATTTGCAAAAAGGTAGATTTACCCACTCCATTTTTCCCAACTATACCTACTCTCTCTCCTTTGCTAAATGTATAATCAAATCCTTTTAATACTTGAATATCTCCATAAGATTTATATACTTTCTTCAATTCAATAATCTTACCACCCAATCGAGACATTTTCATCCCTAATTGCAAATTAGCTTCTTCTATTTTTTGCTTAGCCTTGGCTTCAACTTCGTAAAAATTATCCTGTCTACTTTTACTTTTAGTGGTTCTAGCTTTGGGCTGCTTACGCATCCACTCTAGCTCTTTTCTAAAAGTATTCTTAGCCTTATCTATACTTGCTTGCTCTGCTTCAATCCTTGCAGCTTTTTTCTCCAAATAATTTTCGTAATCTCCTTTATAAGTATATAAATTTTCTCTTTCTAATTCCCAGATTTCATCAGTAACAGATTCTAAGAAATAACGATCGTGTGACACCAATAATAAAGTCACTTTTTCTTGAGATAAGAAATTCTCCAACCATTCAATCATATTTAAATCGAGATGATTGGTAGGCTCATCCATTAACAATAAAATATGTCTAGGATCAAAACCAATTTGAATCAATGTTTTTGCCAAGGAAACTCTTTTTCTCTGACCCCCACTTAATTTAGAAACTGGTTGTTGTAAATGATGAATATTTAACTGAGTTAAAATAATATTCACTTTGGATTCAAAATCCCAAGCACTACGTTCTTCCATTTCCACAATCGCATCAGAAATAGCTTGTTCGTCACCACTTTCCATTGCCAATTCGTATTGACTAATGGCTTTCATGACAGGATGATCTTGCTGAAATAGATTTTGCAAAATGGTAGCAGACTCATCAAATTGAGGGTCTTGTTCAAATAGCACCAAATGAACATCTTTGTGAATTCTACAAGTACCTGAATCCGGATGCTCCTTCCCTGCCATAATTTTCAAAAGAGTAGATTTACCTATCCCATTTCTAGCAATTAGGGCAATTCTATCCCCCTCATTTATATTAAAACTAATTCCTTTAAACAGGGGGTGGATTCCATAACTTTTTGTAAGCGACTCAACAGATACATAATGCATGGCGCAAAGTTAGTTTAAACTATGTACTTTTGTGCTAGATATAGACAAAATCCAATTTGAATGAAAAGTTTTGAAGTTCCTACCGGCTATAGAAGTAATTTGATCTCTGCTATTAAACAAAAACGCAAAGAACAAGACAAACTAAAGAAAGACTTTAGCCCAACCCTTTTGGATTTTGGCCCCTTAAAAATTTATTTGGCAAGACATTTTGGATTTTGTTATGGTGTAGAAAATGCCATCAATATAGCCTACAAAACCATTGAAGAGAATCAAGGAAAAAGAATTTACTTATTAAGTGAAATGATTCACAATCCTCAGGTGAACGCTGATCTAACTAAAAGAGGCGTACAATTTTTACAAGATACTTCAGGAAACGAACTCATTCCACTAAACACATTGAATGCGGATGACGTAGTGATCATTCCTGCATTTGGAACCACTTTAGAGCTTGAAGAAAAAATAAAAGCAAAAGGAATTGATATTCAAAAGTACAATACCACCTGCCCTTTTGTTGAAAAAGTTTGGAACCGAAGTGAACAAATTGCAAAAAAGGGATACTCCATCATTATTCATGGTAAACCAAAACATGAAGAAACCAGAGCAACTTTCTCCCATGCAGCTTCCAATACTGCTTCTTTGATAATTAATGACATGGAAGAAGCTATAGTATTAGGTGATTTTATACTAGGCAAAATTAATTTGGAAACATTTGAACAACAATTTAAAGGCAGGTACTCTAAACAATTTGATCCTTTAAAACACTTAGACAGAATTGGCGTAGTAAATCAAACCACTCAATTAGCAACAGATACTCAAGCTATTTCAGATTATTTGAAGCATGTCATCATCCAAAAATTCGGATCTGAAAATATCAAAGAGCATTTTGCAGACACAAGAGATACTTTATGTTATGCAACAAACGATAATCAATCTGCAGTGATAGGTTTATTAGAAACCCCTGCAGACTTAGCCATTGTAATGGGTGGAAAAAATAGTAGCAATAGCTCACACTTAGTGGAACTTTGCGAACAAAAATTACCTACTTATTTTATTGACGATGCAAGTAAAATTATTGATCAGCATCAAATTCAAAAAACAAACTGGAAAAATAAGGAGTCGATAATTGTTTCTGATTATTTGCCTAAAAAAGAAACTATATCAATTTTAATGACTAGTGGCGCTAGCTGCCCAGACGCAGTAGTAGAAGCAGTGATACATAAAATATCATCATTTTATGGTGTAGAGGATAAGTTCAGTGAATTCGAAGAATACTGGAACAATATTTAAGCATTGATTCTTTCTTTGGCCCAGTTAAGTGCCATTGTAAACTGCTCTTCCTGATTCAAATTAGTATTGTCTAAAACCAAAGCATCTGATGCTTGTTTTAATGGACTATGTTCTCTAGTACTATCAATTAAATCTCTATGAGTTAGATTCTCTGCCACTTCTTCTCGAGTAATGTTGGGTTGAGTAGCTAATAATTCTTTAAACCTTCTTTCTGTTCTAATTTTCGGATCTGCAGTGACAAATATTTTTAATTCTGCATTAGGAAAAACCACTGTGCCAATATCTCTACCATCCATTACTATCCCCTTTTCTTCTCCCATTGCTTGTTGTTGAGCAACAGCAAAATCTCTTACAGCTGCTATCGCTGCCACTTCACTCACTTTCTGACTCACTTTCATTTCTCTAATAGCCAATTCCACATTCTCTCCATTCAAATACATATCACTTTTTCCTGTAGTATCATTAAAAACAAAATGTAGTTTGATTTCCTTAATTGCATTTTCAATAGCATTTAAATCTTCAAATGAAATATGATTGCGCATAAAATACAAAGCCACTGCTCTATACATGGCGCCAGTGTCAATAAAAACATAGGATAATTCTTTAGCCAATGCTTTAGCGAGTGTACTTTTTCCACAAGAAGAAAAACCATCAATGGCTATGATAATTTTTTTTGACATACTATTCTACAGTGATGGTTTGTGTTTTAGGCAAATTGGCATTTCTAACGGCAATCTGTCTAACCGCCAAAGAAACTACTTGGGTAAAAGCATCTTTTGATAATGTATCATTTCCTACCATAGCAGGTACTCCTTCATCACCACCTTCTCTAATTGTTTGAACCAATGGAATCTGACCCAAGAATGGTAAATCGTATTCATCTGCCAAACGCTTACCGCCTTCTTTGCCAAATAAATAATATTTATTCTCTGGTAATTCTGCAGGAGTGAAATAAGCCATGTTCTCTACTAGACCAATAATGGGCACATTGATTTTGGCTTGACCAAACATAGCGATTGCTTTTTTTGCATCTGCTAAAGCTACATTTTGTGGCGTACTTACAATAATCACTCCAGTTACCGGAACAGTTTGCATAATCGTTAAATGAATATCTCCGGTGCCTGGAGGCATGTCAATGACTAAATAATCTAATTCACCCCAATCTACATCTGTGATGAATTGTCTAATGGCACTACTAGCCATTGGCCCTCTCCAAACAACAGCATCTTTCTCATCCACCAATAAACCAATACTCATTAAACTAATGCCATATTTTTCCATTGGAATAATAACGCCTTTACCATTTTCGTCTTTCATCAAAGGACGTTGACCTCTTACACCAAACATAATGGGTACACTAGGGCCATAAATATCCGCATCCATTAAACCCACTTTAGCTCCACCTGCTGCTAAAGCCAATGCAACATTCGCAGAAACAGTGCTTTTCCCAACACCACCTTTCCCACTTACTACAGCAATAATATTTTTTACTTTAGATAAAACCGCTTGGTCATCTTTTCTAGAAGTAGTTGTTTTTGAAGTAAAATTCACTTGCACAATCGCTTCTTTGTTCACCAATAATTTGATGGCATTTTCAGAGGCATTTTTCATCAAATCTTTCATTGGACATGCTGGCGTAGTTAGTACAATAGTAAAAGCTACCTTATTGCCATTGATGCTCAAATCTTGAATCATATTCAAGCTAACCAGGTCTTTTCCTAAATCAGGTTCTTGAACATTACTCAACGCTTTTAGAATATCCGCCTCAGTCATTTTGCAAGTTTTTGTTAAATAAAATTAAGCAGTGCAAAGTTAAGGTTCAATACCCTTATTTTGCCCAATTAAAACAAGGATTATCCCCGAAAAACGAAAAAAATAGCCAATTGCTACTTAATTTTGTAACCTCATGAAAAAGCAACTATTTATAAGCCTTTTAATCGTTCTGATCAGCTTAATCAATAAGAATGTAGCTGCTCAAAACACTAGTTCTGTTCCTAATATTTACAGAGATTCTGTGGTACAATTATATGGAGTTATTATGACTGCAGATAGTTTAAAAGCCATCCCCTTTGCAAGCATTGTGGTGAATAATAAAGGAAGAGGGACTATCACTAATAATGATGGGGTATTCTCTATTGCAGTAAATAAAGGAGAGAAAATTACGTTTAGTTGTGTTGGATTTAAAGATAGAGTGATACAAATTCCCAATAACTTAGATGGCAATCAATATAGCGTTATTCAATTAATGGTCAACGATACCAATTTCTTACCTGCTACCATATTAAAGCCAAGACCAACAAGACAACAATTTGAAAGAGATTTTGTGAACTCAAAAGTGGATGATGATATGTATGAGACAGCAAGAAAAAATACCAGTGCTGCACAGAAGAGAATTATACTTTCAAGTTTGCCTAGAGATGGTAAAGAAGCGGTTGGTGCATCTTTAAATCAACAAGCATCTAGGTACTATTATTCTGGACAACTGCCTCCAATGAATATTTTAAATCCGGCAGCATGGAAAAGCTTTATTAATTCTTGGAAGAGAGGAGACTATAAATCTAAAAGATAATTTATGAAGAAAATTGCAGTGATTGGAGCGGGCACAATGGGCAATGGTATTGCACATGTATTTGCACAAAAAGGATTCCAAGTAAATTTAATTGACACTCAATCTACGGCATTAGAAAAAGCCATTCAAACTATTCAGAAAAATTTGGATAGACAAATTGCAAAAGGGATTATAGACGAAGCTTCAAAAACATCAACATTAAGCAATATTACTTGCATCACTCAATTAGAAGAGGGAGTAAAAGAAGCGGACTTAGTAGTGGAAGCAGCTACAGAGAACAGCGAGATTAAGAAAAGTATATTTAGTGCATTAGATAAATATGCTCCAGCCAATTGTATTTTAGCAAGTAACACTTCTTCTATTTCCATTACGCAGTTAGGGGCAGTGACCAATAGACCTGAAAAAGTAATTGGTATGCACTTTATGAATCCAGTACCTGTGATGAAATTGGTAGAAATTATCAACGGACAAGCAACTAACGAAACGACTACCGAAGCTATTGTAACACTCACCAAGCAAATTGATAAAATACCTTGTGTGGTAAAAGACTTCCCTGGATTTATCGCCAATAGAATTTTAATGCCCATGATTAATGAAGCGATCATTGCATTAGCAGAAGGCGTGAGTGATGCTGCAACTATAGATCAAATAATGAAATTAGGCATGGCACATCCAATGGGACCATTGCAATTAGCAGATTATATTGGATTAGATGTTTGCAAAAACATTATGGTTATCATGCAAGAAGGATTTCAAAATGACAAGTATGCCCCATCTCCTTTATTAGTAAAATTAGTAGAAGAAGGGAAACTGGGTGTGAAAACAGGTCAAGGATTTTATACCTATTAATACTTATTCTGAAAGACTTTTTTATTCTACCAGACTAGTAGCATAGCTAACCCCTTGTAGATCGTCTAATTTTCGAATAACTTCTTCTAAT
>JALRFB010000059.1 GCA_023256555.1 Sediminibacterium sp.
AAAAACTAAAAGGTTTTGGAAGATTTGGTACTTGGGTGAGTCGGGTGCAAGACTTTATGTATGCAAAAGATAATGAAGTGCCATATCAAGTTCAACAAGCAAAAATTGCCATTGCGAATGGAAGTATTTTATATGGTTTAGGACCTGGCAATAGTAGACAAAGAAATTTTTTACCACAAGCCTATAATGATTTTATATATTCTGTTATTATCGAAGAGTATGGTTTAATTGGAGGAGCATTTATTATTTTTATTTATTTAGTTTTCTTATTTAGATGTATTAGAATTTTTAGAAGATGCCCCTATGCATTTGGTGCCTTCATGGCTTTAGGTTTAAGTTTTACTTTGGTTATACAAGCAGTCGCTAATATGGCGGTGAATGTAAATATTGTACCTGTTACTGGGGTGACATTGCCTTTAGTAAGTATGGGAGGAAGTTCTTTTATATTTACTTGTTGTGCCATTGGATTGATATTGAGTGTGGCTAGAAATGTGGAACAAATGGAAGGAAAAGCACCTGAAGAAACAGAAATAGAATTACCTGAAGAAAATACTGAATCAGTAAATGAAGTTCAACCAGCATAAACAACAATTACGCATCATTATAGCAGGTGGTGGCACTGGAGGGCATATTTTCCCTGCCATTGCTGTTGCGCAAGCTTTACAAGCTATTGCGCCAGATACTGCAATATTGTTTATAGGTGCTGCTGGTAAAATGGAAATGGAAAAAGTGCCTCAGGCAGGATATGAAATTAAAGGTTTAACTATTGCTGGTTTGAACAGATCAAATATGTTGAAGAATCTTACACTTCCATTTAAATTAGTTAAAAGTTTTTTTCAAGTAAGAAGCATATTTAATTCTTTTAAACCCAATGCGGTTTTTGGGGTAGGAGGTTATTCAAGTTTCCCTGTATTAAAATTTGCACAATCAAAAGGAATACCCACTTTCATTCATGAATCCAATGCATTTGCTGGGAAATCTAATATATGGTTGGGTAAGCAAGCAACTAAAATATTTACTGGAACAAAAGGGATGGAACAATTTTTTCCAAAAGATAAAATTGTAGTTACAGGCAATCCTGTTAGAAAAAATATCAGTATTAGCAATTACACTAAAGAATCTGCTTTAATGCAATTTGGATTATTGCCAGAAAGAAAAACACTCTTAATTGTGGGAGGAAGTTTGGGGGCGAATTCAATCAATGATGCAATTTTGAATAATTTATCCAATTTTGCTGAACAAAAAATTCAATTGATTTGGCAAACTGGCAAATCACAAGCAACAAAATATGCCAATGCTGCTAAATCCTTTTCCAATGTATATGTAAATAGTTTTTTGGATGATATGAGTGCTGCATATACTGCTGCAGATTTAGTAGTGAGTAGAGCAGGCGCAATGTCTGTTGCTGAAATTGCATTAACGGCCAAGCCATGTGTATTTGTGCCTTATCCATTTGCCGCTGAAGACCATCAAACTTTTAATGCAAAAAATTTAGTAGACGATGGTGCTGCATTTATGATAAAAGATTCCATGGTTCAAGAAAATTTAGGTCCCCTAGTAATAGATGCAATTCATCAAGCCGGTATTTTAGAAACCATGCATCATAAGATTAAAGCTTTTGCGGTTTCCAATGCGGATACCGTTATTGCCGAGCATATATTTTCATCAGTGAACCTTTCAAAAAATTTCTAAAAACTATATGAATCCTCTAACAAATATCAAAAGTATTTATTTTATAGGCATCGGTGGCATTGGAATGAGTGCATTGGCTAGATATTTTAATACACAAGGTGTTAAAGTATCTGGTTATGATAAAACGCCTACACCTCTAACTGATGATTTAGAAAAAGAAGGAATTCAAATACATTTTGAAGATGATCTTTCTCAAATTGATAAAGAGGCAACAGTAATTGTGTATACTCCAGCCATTCCAGCTGATCATAAAGAATTAAATTTTTATAGAGACAATGGATATAATGTAGTGAAAAGAAGTGATGTCTTACAATGGGTTACTGAAAATGCATTTACCATTGGTATTGCAGGTACTCATGGAAAGACTACTACTACTACTATGACTGCACATATATTAAGACATACTGAATATGGTTGTAATGCTTTCTTAGGAGGTATTGCTTCTAATTATGGAACTAATTTCTGGAGTCACGAAAAGAATGTAGTAGTGGTAGAAGCGGATGAGTATGATAGAAGCTTTTTAAAGTTAGCCCCCAATGTAGCAGTGGTGACTGCAGTAGATCCGGACCATTTAGATATTTATGGTACTGCAGAAGAAGTATTAAAAGCATTTGGACAATATACAGATAAGATAAAACCTAATGGTGTATTGATTCAGAAATATGGCACTGTATTTCCAGTAAATAGTCTTAACAAAGAAGTTTTTACTTATTCATATAATGAACCTAAAGCATCTTTTCATACTAGTAATTTGAAAGTAGTAGACGGCTCTTATCATTTTGATATAGTACACCCCAAAGGGATTATGCAAAATGTTGTTTTAAATATGGGTGGATTACATAATGTAGAAAATGCAACCGCTGCAATCGCCATTGCTTTGCAATTAGGTATTGAAGATGAAAAAATTAAGGCAGCTGTAGCATCTTTTAAAGGGGTTAAACGCAGATTTGAATTTAAGATGAAGACAGCAAATAAAGTGTTGATTGATGATTATGCGCATCATCCAGAAGAATTGAATGCATTAATTAGTGGGGTGAGAAGCTTGTATCCAAATGAAAAAATGGTATTGGTTTTCCAACCACATTTATATTCCAGAACACAGGATCAAGCAGCTGGTTTTATTGATGTTTTATCCAAGGCAGACGAAGTGATTTTATTACCAATTTATCCTGCAAGAGAATTACCTATACCTGGTGTGAGTAGTGATATATTATTAGATAAAATGACAGTTGCCAAGAAAACGGTAATGAGTAAGGAAGAATTATTTGATTGGGCTGCAACAACAAATGATAAATTAATTGTTATGGCAGGTGCTGGTGATATTGATGCATGTATAACTAAAGTAAAAGAGATCTTCTCAAAATAAGCCATGTATAACTGGAAAAAAATAACATTGAATATTTTATGGAGCCTCTTAGGGGTTGCATTAATTGTATTATTTGTTTTTGCATGGCAAGCAAAATCTATAAAAAGATGTAAAGACATTGTTGTGGAACTAGTGGGAGAGAATACCACTGCTTTATTTATGAATGAGCAAGAAATTCTACACATCCTCAATGACCAACATGTAACTATTGGAACAGCTATTAATGCTTTAAATCTTGCTCAAATTGAAAGAAGTTTAGAGAAGACGGCTTGGATAAAAAATGCAGAATTGTATTTTGATAATCAACTCGTATTACAAGTTAGAATTGAACAACGAGTTCCAATTGCAAGAGTCTTTACTGTAACTGGTCAATCTTTTTATGTAGACAAATCAGGTAATCATCTTCCTTTAAGACAGTTGTCTGTATTACGTTTGCCAGTATTTACTGGATTTACTTCTGATCAAATAGTTTTGTCTAGACCTGATAGTATTCTTTTACAAAACATTGTTGAATTTGCTTCTGTGATTAAAGAGGATAGTTTTTTCACAGCACAAATTGCTCAAATTAATATTGCACCCAATGGAGATTTTGAATTGGTGCCAACATTGGGGGATCATTTGGTTTTATTGGGCTCTATAGATCAATTGGATAATAAACTAGATCGTCTATATACATTTTATAAAAAAGTTTGGGTACCCTCAGGTATCAACGCTTATCAAGTTTTAGATCTAAGATTTAATAATCAAGTGATTACTTTGAAAAAAGGTATGCAACCTATTCAATTTACAGGGCCTTTGCTTTTACTGGGATCAACCGTAATTACCAATGACACATCCGCTGCCTCAGCTAATTTGCCTGTTTCGGCTCAAGTGATAAAAGATACATTGCCAAAATTACCTGTCGTAAAAGATACCACTAAGATTAAGAAGCCGAAAACAGTAAGTGTTGTTAAAAAAGCACCACTAAAAAATGCAGGGATACCGGTAAAGAAAAATGTGAAGGCACCGACTAAAAAAATCAAGATAAAATCGAACAATAAACCCAATATTAAAACGTTAAATAATGTGAAGAAGTCTGCAAAGGCAGTAATGCCTAAGAAAGCCTGATTCACAACAACTAACTAACAACTAAAAAACTATAAAAAATGAGTCAAAACGAATCTCCCATCATTGTGGGTCTTGACATCGGTACAACTAAGATTGCAGCTATCGCAGGTAGAAAAAATGAATTCGGTAAACTAGAGATCCTTGGATTTGGCCGTGCGAATAGCAATGGTGTTCAACATGGACAGGTTTTGAATATTGACCAAACCATCAAAGCGATTCAACAAGCTTTGGAGAATTGTCATAAAAGCAATCCAGATTTAGATATCAATGAAGTTTATGTTGGAATTGCTGGTCATCATATCAAGAGTTTGCAAACACGTGGTGATCAAGTAAGACAAGAACCTGATAATGAAATTCAAGCTTGGGAAATTGAGCAATTGATCAATAACCAAAGAAAAACATTTATCCCAGCGGGTGATCAAATCATTGACGTTATTCCTCAAGAATTCCATGTGGACAATAACCAAAATATTAAAGATCCTATTGGCGTAAATGGTGTGAAAGTGGGTGCGAATTTCTTGATCCTTACTGGAGATAGAAATGCGATTCGCAATATTAACCGTTCTGTTGAAAGAAGTGGTTTAACAACAAAAGATTTGGTTTTACAACCATTGGCATCTGCAAGTGCGGTAATGAGTGATATAGATTTAGAAGCAGGTGTAGCAATTTTAGATATCGGTGGTGGAACAAGTGATTTAGCGGTATTCTATGATGGTATTTTAAAACATACTGCAGTAATTCCTTTTGGTGGTGAGAATATCACTAATGATATTAGATTGGGCTTAGGTGTTTTAAAAAGCCAAGCCGAGGCAATGAAAGTACAATTTGGAAGTGCTTTAGCGGATGAAGCAAAAGCAAATGCATATGTAACTATACCAGGTTTGAAAGGTATGCCAGCAAAAGAAATCAGTGTGAAGAATTTGGCACAGATTATCCAAGCTAGAATGAGTGAAATCTTGGATTTTGTAACCTATCATTTAAAGCAAGTAGGATTGGATAGCAGAATGTTAAATGGCGGTGTAATCCTTACTGGTGGTGGTTCTCAATTAAAACACTTGATTCAATTAACAGAATATATCACAGGTTTAAATGCTAGAATTGGATTGCCAAATGAGCATTTAGCACCCAATCATATCGACGAATTGAAAAAACCAATGTACTCAACTTGTATTGGTTTAATCTTAAAGGGCTATAACGATTACGAGCAAAACTATAAAGTGTTTACAGAGACCTTTAAAAAGGTGGAAGTGCCTAGAGCTTTAACTGTGAATCCTGCAGCTGGAAACCAAATGCATTCTGAGCAAAAGCCAGTAGCACAGCCAGCTCCAACCACTTTAACTGCTGAGCAAATAGAGAAAAGAAAGAGTAAATTCTGGGATCGTTTCAAGAACAACTTAATCGAAATCTTTAACGAAGAAGAAGACAAACCACTAGCCTAAAAATTACCCACATGTCGTTTATAACTTATCATATTTAATCAATTGACATATAGTAATTTAGACGCACTAACAACCAACTAACTAACCAACTAACCCATTTAAAAACAAAAGAATGATTCAATTTGACTTACCCAAGCAAAAATCATCCATCATCAAGGTTCTTGGTGTTGGCGGCGGTGGAAGCAATGCCGTAAATTTCATGTTCCAACAAGATATTGAAGGGGTGGACTTCATCATTTGTAACACAGATGCTAAAGCTATTGAGCAAAGTTTGGTACCTAACAAAATTCAGTTAGGCCCACATTTGACACAAGGTTTGGGTGCTGGTGCAGATCCTTCAGTGGGTAAATTAGCAACAGAAGAATCTTTAGAAGAGATTAAGAAAATATTAGAAGTGAATACCCGTATGGCTTTCATTACAGTGGGTATGGGTGGTGGAACTGGTACAGGTGGTGCCCCGATTATTGCTAAAATCTGTAAGGATTTAGGCATTTTAACTGTAGGTATAGTTACCACACCTTTTGGTTTTGAAGGACCTCGTCGTCAAAAACAAGCGGAAGAAGGTATCAATCAATTAAAGCCTTTCGTAGATAC
>JALRFB010000005.1 GCA_023256555.1 Sediminibacterium sp.
CACACCATGATATTTATTCCATCGAAGATTTATCTCAATTAATTTTCGATTTAAAAAATGCTAACAGAGCGGCAAGAATCAATGTTAAATTAGTTTCTAAAGCAGGTGTTGGTACTATTGCTGCTGGTGTTACTAAGGCAAAAGCTGATGTAGTATTGATTGCAGGTTTTGATGGAGGTACAGGTGCTTCTCCTTTAAGTTCTATTAAGCATACAGGTTTACCTTGGGAATTAGGTTTAGCAGAGACACATCAAACGCTAGTTAAAAATAAATTAAGATCTCGTGTGGTTGTACAAGCTGATGGACAAATGAAAACAGGTAGAGACATCGCCATCGCTGCATTATTAGGTGCTGAAGAATGGGGTGTTGCTACTGCAGCATTAGTAGTAGAAGGTTGTATCATGATGCGTAAATGTCATCTTAATACCTGCCCTGTTGGAGTAGCCACTCAAGATCCTGAATTAAGAAAAAGATTTAAAGGCAATCCTGATCATGTAGTTACTTTCTTTGAATTTATTACACAAGAGCTACGTGAAATCATGGCTGAATTAGGTTACAGAACAGTGGATGAAATGATAGGCCAAGTGGACGCGCTAACAATACGTAAGAATATAAATCATTGGAAATTCAAAAACCTTGATTTAAGTGGCGTATTATATAAGGAACCAGCAGAAGACGGTGTTGGATTATATCAAACAGAAACACAGGATCACGGATTATCCAATGTGTTAGATTGGAAATTATTAGAAGCAGCACAACCAGCTATTCAACAACAAGAAAAAGTGAAAGCTAGTTTTGATATTAAGAATACTGACAGAACTGTGGGAACCATTGTTTCCAATGAAATTACAAAAGTCCATAAAGGAAATGGATTACCAGATGGCACAATACATTTCAAATTTAATGGTACTGCTGGACAAAGTTTTGGCGCTTTTAATACAAAAGGTTTAACCCTTGAATTAGAAGGTGATGCGAATGACTATTTTGGTAAAGGTTTAAGTGGTGCACAACTAATTGTATACCCAGATAAAAAAGCAGGATTTGTAGCAGAAGAAAATATCATCATTGGTAATACTGCTTTTTACGGAGCAACTAGTGGACATGCTTATATCAGAGGTAAAGCTGGAGAAAGATTTGCAGTTAGAAATTCTGGAGCTACTGTAGTAACAGAAGGTGTGGGTGACCATGGTTGTGAATACATGACTGGAGGAACTGCTGTGATATTAGGACCTACTGGTAGAAACTTTGCTGCAGGTATGAGTGGAGGTATTGCCTATATATACAATGTGAAAGGTGATTTTGATGTATTGTGTAATAAAGAAATGGTTGATCTTGATCCTGTAGCAGATCAAGACATTACAACTTTGAAACAACTTATTCAAAACCATTATAACCATACTGAAAGTACAGTTGCTAAATTTATTTTAGCTGATTTTGATAACCAATTAAAACACTTTATTAAAGTATTCCCTAGAGATTACAAGAAAGTGTTATTATCTAAACAAAAAACTGCTACAGTAAAATAAAAAATAATTATTCAATTTTGAATTCATCATTATGGGTAAACCAACCGGATTTAAAGAATATACTAGAGAACTTCCTTCTAAATTACCTGTAGAAGAAAGAAAGAAAAACTACAATGAGTTCGTTCAATTATTGCCTGAGCAAAAATTAAACGAACAATCAGCTCGTTGTATGAATTGTGGTGTACCATTCTGTCATAGCGGATGTCCTTTAGGAAATATTATTCCTGAATTTAATGATGCCGTGTATAAAAAAGAATGGAAAGAAGCTTATGAAATTTTGATTTCAACCAATAACTTTCCAGAATTCACTGGACGTATTTGCCCTGCACCATGTGAGAGCGCATGTGTATTAGGCATCAATCAACCAGCTGTAACAATTGAAGAAATTGAAAAGCATATCATTGAAATTGCTTTTGAAAAAGGTTTTGTAAAACCACGTAAACCTAATACAAGAACAGGAAAGAAAGTAGCTGTCATTGGTTCTGGACCTTCTGGCTTAGCTGCTGCAGCTCAATTAAATTATGCAGGACACGAAGTAACTGTATTTGAGAGAGATCCTAAGCCAGGTGGTTTATTAAGATTTGGTATACCAGATTTTAAATTAGAAAAAAATGTAGTTGAAAGAAGAATTCAAATATTAGAACAAGAAGGCATTCAATTTAAATGCAATGCAAATGTAGGGGTGAATGTAAGAGTAAATGATATTGTACGTGAATACGATGCGATTGTGTTAGCAGGAGGATCTACTATTCCAAGAGATTTAACAATACCTGGTAGAGAATTAAATGGGGTGCATTTTGCCATGGAATTCTTAAAACAACAAAACAAAAGAGTTAGCAACTTGCCAGTTGAAGAAAAAGAGATTTTAGCCACTGGAAAAAATGTAGTGGTGATTGGTGGTGGTGACACTGGTAGTGATTGTGTTGGAACATCCAATAGACAAGGTGCAAAATCTGTTACACAATTTGAATTATTACCAAAACCACCTGCAACAAGAGCATCTTATATGCCTTGGCCAACCTACCCTATGTTATTAAAAACAACTACTTCTCATGAAGAAGGGGTTGAAAGAGTATGGGAAGTGGCAACCAAAGCATTCATTGGCGATAATAAAGGAAATCTAAAAGCATTACAAATTGTAGATTTAGAATGGAGCAGTGCTGCTGATGGAAGACCTGCTAGTTTTAAGGAAAAAGAAGGTAGTATAAGAGAAATACCTTGCGAAGCAGCATTTTTAGCAATGGGCTTTTTACACCCACAACAAAATGGATTATTAGAAGAACTAGGTGTGGAGTTAGATGAAAGAGGAAATGTAAAAGCAACTGAAACTGCTTTTCAAACCTCTGTTCCTAAAATATTCACTGCTGGAGATATGAGAAGAGGCCAGTCTTTGGTGGTTTGGGCAATAAGTGAAGGAAGAGAGTGTGCCAGAAAAGTAGATATCTACCTTACTGGTAGTTCTTTATTAGAATCTAAAGATGCTAGTTTATTGGCTCAAATGGCCTAAATGTACACTTTCAGGTCAATTACTTAAATAAGTTATTCACATGCCGATTCTTAAGAATCGGCATTTTTTTATTCTAAAATATTCAAAATCAACATAATATTTTAAAATAATTAAATTACAAATTCATATTATATTATTTTATATGTTTAATTATTTTGATTAAAAACATAATTTTTAACGTATTTTTGAAATTATAAATTAATATATTTTATTTTTTAATATTAAATCAACAAGCATGAAGAATCAAGTAGTACAAAAAGTAACCCCTTTCTTACTTCTATTAGTGGTAGCTGTGCTGGCATTATTTGTTCCCCAATTACCCAATTTCCAGGGAGATGCAAATACTTATAGTGCAGCAGATATTGCATGGATATTAGTGGCTACTGCCTTGGTATTTATCATGACCCCCGGCTTGGCTTTCTTTTATGGAGGAATGGTACATAGAAAGAACATCATTTCAACAATGATTAAAAGTATTGTATCTGCAGGTATAGTTACAGTGATCTGGGTTACTTATGGCTATAGTTTAAGTTTTGGAGAATCAATCAATGGTTTAATAGGTAATCCAATGACCCATTTATTTTTTAAAGGAGTAGCCAATGGCGCACCTGCATTACAAGGTGGTGCAGCACTAACTATTCCATTATTGTTATTTGCTATGTTCCAATTAATGTTTGCCATCATTACTCCTGGTTTAGTAGTGGGTGCAGTAGCTGAACGTATCAAATTCACTTCTTATATTTTATTCATTGTATTGTTTATCACATTCATATATGCTCCTTTAGCACATTGGTCTTGGCATCCAAGTGGATTCTTATTTAAAATGGGTGCATTAGACTTTGCAGGTGGTACTGTAGTGCATATTAGCGCAGGTTGTGCTGCATTGGCTGGTGCAATAGTTTTAAAACAAAGAAGAGCTAAATTGGAGCAACAAGAAATTCCACCAGCAAATATTCCTTATGTATTAATTGGGACAGGTTTATTATGGTTTGGCTGGTTTGGTTTCAACGCAGGTTCGGCATTAGGTGCAAATGCATTAGCAGTAAATGCTTTTGCAACAACTAATACTGCAGCAGCAGCAGCTGGTTTGGCATGGATGTTTTTTGATGTAATGAAAGGTAAAAAGCCTTCTGTATTGGGATTCTGTATTGGTGCCGTAGTTGGATTGGTTGCTATTACTCCTGCTGCTGGATTTGTAGGCATTCCACAAAGTATTTTTATTGGTATAATTGGCGCAGTAATCTCTAATGTATTGAGTCATGCATTTAAATTATCTAGAGTAGATGATACTTTGGATGTATTCCCATGTCACGGTATTGGAGGAATAGTAGGTATGTTATTGACTGGTGTATTTGCTTCTAAAGCAGTCAACCCGGCAGGTGCGGATGGATTATTTTATGGCAATCCTACATTTTTCTTTATTCAGTTAAAAGCCATGTTGATTGTAGTAGCATATAGCTTTACAGTTTCCTTTGTAATCTTCAAATTAATTTCTTTCTTATTACCATTACGTGTATCTGAAGAAGAAGAAGAATTAGGCTTAGATGCCACTCAACATGACGAAAAATATGGTCGAAACCCCTTAAAGGCATAATGAATGCTTAGCTTATTTATATAAATTTAAATAGCTGTTAATCAAACCTCCCTAATCCAAAATTAGGGAGGTTTTTTTGTATATTAGTGCCTCATGAAAAAGCAGAAAAACCCTTTATTATATTTAATTAGCTTATTGCAATTTCTTTATTGTATATACGCACTTTTGGTATTTGCCATACTCACCATCCTATCTGTAATTACAATGCTTTTTTTACTTCCTTTTAGTAAAAGTAAACTTAGTAAAAGAGTATATAAAATTTGCAGATATTGGTCCAAAGCATTTCTTCTTTTAATTGGCATTCAACATATCGAAATTTTTGAAGACAATCATGACTTCAAAAAGCCACATATTTTTGTGGCCAACCATAATTCTTATATGGATATCCCTCCAATTGTGCAATTAAAACACCAACCCATTAAACCTTTAGGAAAGTTTGAATCTTCTAAAATTCCCATTTTTGGCTGGATATACCGGGCAGCTGTGATAATGGTTGATCGAAGTAGTCCAGATAAAAGAGCGAAGAGTTTAAGAAACCTAAAGGCAGCTTTACATAAAAAGACATCCATTTTTATATTCCCTGAGGGAACATTTAGTATGACTGAAGAGCAACCTATGAAGGCATTTTATAATGGGGCATTTAAACTAGCCATTGAAATGCAAGTTCCCATACAACCTATTTTAATGATTGATGCAGTTGATAGAATGCACTACTCTGGTCTTTTCACTTTAACGCCTGGCAAGAATAGAGTCGTGTTTATTTACCCACTGTTCAAATTGAAGGATATACAATGGATGACATAGACCACTTAAAAAATAAAGTATACCAAATGATGGATGAAGGATTAAGAAGATACAGATTCTATCCTACTAAATAACCACCATGTTCGCAGAAATTATCATACCATTAGCACTACCTAAAAATTATACTTGGTCTATCCCGACGGATTTACAAGAACAAGTCATGGTGGGCATGCGTGTAGAAGTAATTTTGGGTGCCAATAAAAGATATGCGGGTATTGTAAAAAAAATAATAAAGGAAACGAATATTGGATTTAAAACAAAGTCCATTTTAGGTATTTTGGACGATGCTCCTATTGTATATCCTGAACAAATAGCATTATGGGAATGGATGGCCAAATACTATATGTGCACCGAAGGGGAAGTAATGCAAGCTGCCATTCCAAGTCATTTGAAAATATCTAGCGAAACGGTTTTTGTATTAAACGAAGAATATACCAGAGATGTACACGCACTATCTGATGCAGAATACATTATTAGTGAAGCATTGGAAATCAAAAAGACTTTAAATTTAGTAGAAATACAAAAATTATTGGATAGAAAATCTGTCTACCCTGTCTTGAATAAATTAATTCAGAAAGGTATCTGTTTTGTTCAAGAAAATATGACAGATAAATACACCATTAAGGAAGAAACCATTATTCTTTTAGCACCTGAATATAAAAATGAAGCGAATTTAGAGAACTTGATGAATGAGTGGACTAGAGCCCCTAAACAATTACAACTTTTATTAGCTTATTTACACTTACTAAAAACAGAAGGTACTGTTATTCAAAAAGATTTGTTACAAAAAGCCGACGCATCACATGCACAATTAAAAGCATTAATTGAAAAAGGCATCCTAATAGCAGAGAAAAGGAAGGTTGATAGAATTAATAATGAGTCAGTAGAATCTTCTACAAGTATTACTTTGAGTGAATTGCAAAAGAGCAGCTTAGAAAGTCTTAAAGAGCAAATGCAAAACCATGCTGTAAATCTATTACATGGAATTACAGGAAGTGGTAAAACCCAATTATATGTATCCCTTATTAATGATATAGTAGCCAAAGGTAAACAGGCATTATTTATGCTTCCTGAAATTGCCTTAACTGCACAAATGATCAGAAGGCTTAAAATGTATTTTGGCAACAATATTGCAATATATCATTCTAAGTTTAATCCAAATGAGCGTGTAGAAATATGGAATAAAGTAAAGACAGGTGAAATCAAGATAGTATTAGGTGCAAGATCTGCATTGTTTCTACCCTACAAAGACCTTTCATTAATTGTAATTGATGAAGAGCATGATGGATCTTATAAACAACAAGATCCAGCCCCT
The DNA here is from genome assembly GCA_023256555.1 of Sediminibacterium sp. GTDB lineage: Bacteria > Bacteroidota > Bacteroidia > Chitinophagales > Chitinophagaceae > Sediminibacterium. The sequence goes on from JALRFB010000005.1 coordinate 6,747, forward strand.
AGATACCAAGCCAGAGATACAGCTATATACTATGCTAATCAAATTGGGGCTAAAGTAATCTTAGGGTCAGCTACTCCAAGCGTGGAGAGCTTTTACAATGCTCAACAAAAAAAATATGGTTATGTTTATTTAAATGAGCGATATAGTAAAGGGAGTTTACCTAAGATTGAAATTATTGATACAAAAAAACAAATTGACAATACAACAGTACTTACTCCTTCATTACTGAAAGCCATTCAGGAAACTATTGCCAAAAATAAACAAGTCATCCTTTTCCAAAACAGAAGAGGTTACGCCCCTTATATGATTTGCCAAACATGTGGATGGATTCCTCATTGCCATCATTGCGATGTTACTTTGACTTATCATAAAGGTAAAAATATGTTGTCATGTCATTATTGTGGCGCAAACTATCCAATTGTTACTACCTGTCAAGCTTGCGGAAAGCAAGATTTTAAACAAAAGAATTTTGGAACGGAGCAAATTGAAGAAAAATTAAGTAAAGCATTACCATATATCCGTATTGCTAGAATGGATTTGGATAATATCAAAGGTAAAAACGAACACGACCAACTCATTCAACATTTTGAACAAAGACAGATTGATGTTCTTGTGGGAACACAGATGGTAGTAAAAGGTCTAGATTTTGAACATGTAGATTTAGTAGGTATTGTAGACGCAGATAGTTTACTTAATTTCAATCAATATAGAGTCAATGAAAGAGCTTTTCAAATGATGGAACAGGTTAGCGGAAGAGCTGGAAGAAAAAACGATCAGGGTAAAGTTTTGATTCAGGTAAGTCAAGTACAACACCCGGTGATACAATTAGTACAAGCGCATGACTATTTTAAGTTCTATGATTTCGAGATTCAAAATCGAAAACATTTTGCTTATCCTCCATTCAGCAGAATTGTAAGTATTCTTTTTAAGCATAAAGAGAATAATATAGCAGAGGAAGCATGTAATCATTTTCTACTTTCTTTAGATCCAGCGATTCAAAAAACAGTGCTAGGTCCTGCACAACCCGTTATTAATAGAATTAGAAATAAATATATATGGGAATTATGTATTAAGATATCGCCTAAAGCAGATCAATTGATTTTGGCTAAAAGACAATTATTGCACTATTTACAACTAATTCAAGTGCATCCAAGATATAAAAGCGTTCAAATAATTTTAGACATCGACCCAAATTAATCAAATGCTTATTCAAGAAAATATATCACTAAAGTCACTTAATAGTTTTGGCTGTAATGCGAATGCAAGTCATTTCTGTATTATCAAAAGAAAAGACGAATTAAATGATGCAATAAGTTGGTGCAAACATCAGCAAAAACCATTTTTAATTTTAGGTGGGGGCAGCAATATACTATTTACAAAAGATTTTGATGGATTAGTAATAAAAATCGATATCAAAGGAATTGAATTAGTAAAAGAAACCCCATCAGATATTATCATTAATGTTGGTGCAGGAGAAAACTGGCATTTATTAGTAAAATACTGTGTTCAAAAATCATGGGGTGGAATTGAAAACCTTAGCTTAATTCCTGGAACTGTTGGGGCGGCTCCCATACAAAATATTGGCGCTTATGGAGTTGAAGCCAAAGACTGCATTACTCAAATTACAGCCTATGACACCCAACTAAATCAATGGGTAACAATCCTAAATAAAGAATGCCAATTTGGATATAGGACTAGCTTATTTAAACAAGAAAAAAATAGGTACATCATTACTGAAGTACAATTTAGTTTACAAAAGCAACCAACATTACATACTGACTATGGAGCCATTAGAGATGTTTTACATCGAAAACAAATTAAACAGCCAAGTATTGAAGCTATTTCTGATGCAGTAATTGAAATTAGAACAGAGAAACTACCAGACCCAACTAAATTAGGAAACGCAGGTAGTTTTTTCAAAAATCCTACAGTTAGTATTGAAGTTTTTGATGCTTTAAAAGCAGCATATCCTAATATTATTGCTTTCCCCATTTCTAATACTGAATATAAATTAGCAGCTGGATGGCTAATTGAACAAACCGGATGGAAGGGCAAAAGAAACGGCGCAGTGGGTTGTTATGAAAAACAAGCACTAGTGATTGTCAATTATGCTGAAGCAACAGGAATAGAGATATATAATTTCTCAGAAGAAATTATACAATCTGTCCTAGATAAATTTGGCATCCAATTGGAAAGAGAAGTAAATGTAGTGTAAGCGCTTAATACTTCACTACTATCTCCACCCTTCTATTCATTGCTCTTCCCTGACTGGTTTTATTGTCTGCAATAGGTTGATTAAATGCAAATCCATTAATTGATAAACGCTTAGCATCTATACCCTTTTTAATAAGATATTGCATCACTACTTTTGCTCTGGAAAATGATAATTTTTCGTTTATTTTAAGTGAACCAACATTATCTGTATGCCCTCCGATTTCTAATTGAATAGTTGCATTATCTGCCATCAATTGAATTAATGAGTTTAATGGAGCTGTTTGTTTTTTTGTCAATTGATTACTTCCTGTTGCAAATTTTAATTTAGAACTTGCAGCATCTACCAATGGTTGCAAATCTGCACATCCTTTATTAGCTGCAATACCTGCGATAGTTGGACATTGATCTTCTTCATCATTTATGCCATCCTTATCAGTATCAGGAATGGGGCATCCCTCATATCTGCCTAATCCTTTTACAGTAGGGCATTTATCTTGCTCATCATTGATACCATCCTTATCTGAGTCTGGGATAGGGCAACCCTTGTATTTTGCAATGCCCTCTGTAGAAGGACATTGATCTTGTTCATCATTGATACCATCATTATCTGTATCTGGGATAGGGCATCCTTTATATTTTGCAATGCCTTTTTGATTTGGGCAAGCATCTTCTGAATCTGAAACACCATCATCATCCCCATCCACTTTAATGGGCGCAGGTGGCAATTCAATTGCTTTTTTGTCTTTTCCTTTTATAGGCAATGTATAACTAATACTATGACTAGAATGCATTTTAGTTAATGAAGAAGCTTCTGCTCTATAAGTGCTCATAATATTTACAAAAGAACCATATTTAGCCTTTATCTGCAACCCAGCGCCCATAGGTGCATAAGCGGTATAATAGGAAAAATGATCCGCCCCTACGCCAATACCTGCAGTTACAAAAGGCACAATTGTTTTATCATCTGTTGCAAACTTATAATTCAAACTAACATCTAGCGCAGTATAATTTTGATTGCTTTTGGCCTTAGGAACTTTTAAAGAAGTATAATAGGGATATTTTAAAGAAGCATAGTCTAGATTAACCATTAAATCAATCTTATTAGTGATACCTTTAAAATATTGTACACCAAAAGCTGGAACACTTGTAGTTAACCCTTCCGTTAAATTAGTTTTCTTAAAATCTAAATAAGAAATTCTAAAGCCAATAGCTGCTTTCTTAATAGTACTGTCTTGAGCAATAATCGATGAAGTGATAATTACACTAAATAATACAAAAAATATCTTTTTCATAAACAGGAATTTAATTGACAGGATTTGTTTTACTGTATCCAATAGCCTCAACTGTAACTTTTACAATTCCAGAAGACTTTGTTTTTAATAAATGTGCACCCACTCCGCTTAAATCTATCACTCTTCCCTTTCTTAACATATTTGGATGCATACGATCATTGATTCTAACTAAAATAGTTGCTCCATTCTTCATATTGGTAACTCTAACCAATGTATTTAATTTAAATAAATTACACGCTGCAGTAAATCTCTTATTACGATATCTTTCACCAGTGGATGTCAATGTGCCATCTAAACCTTTACTATAAAAGCTAGCGATACCAGTAACTCTATTTAGTTCTATGGTAATTCTATTGGTATCGATTTTTCTTTTGTACTTTTTTATATTTACAGAATCCAAATAATTGATAGTAGTCAATGTATTGGAATAGATATTTTGCGCCATTGCAGCAAATGGTGCAAATAAGAAGCATAATATGATGATTTTATACTTCATTCATTATTGGTTAATATCAATTACATCCACCACACTATCCAAATTTAAAGGCCCATATATATGGGGAAATAATTCATCTAAGTCAATAGCCAATTCAAATAAAACAGGCCTTTGTACTTTAGCTTTTTCAATTTTTAATTTAACCAAACCAGTCTTCCCTTTGTAGAACCTTTCTAATACTCCAGCAATCTGTCTTTCAATAGAACAATGTATAAACCCTTCTTGATCATAGCCTGCTGGCTTGTATTCATTATTTTTTTGTGCGTCTTCCCACTCTTTTCGAGTGGTCACATGATATATGTATTCACTTTCCATCATTTTTAGATTTTTATTTTAAAATTCTAGGAATTTTTTGCTCACGCATCATTAAATCAGCTAACACAATGGCTGTAACTGCTTCCAATACAACAGGCACTCTTAAAGCAATACATAAATCGTGTCTCCCCTTCACTGAAAATGTTTCTTGTTCATTGGTTTCCCAATTCCAAGTAATTTGTTCTTTAGGTGTAGAAGAAGTTGGTTTTACAGCAATTCTGAAAACTAAGTCATTCCCATTGGTGTAACCACCTACAACCCCACCCGCATGATTGGTCTTTGTCTTACCAGTTGCATCTATTATGGCATCATTATGATCTACTCCAAACATATTGGCTGCAGCAAATCCAGTACCAAACTCAATCCCACGTATAGCAGGAATCGAAAATACCGCATGGCTAATTAAAGACTCTACTGAATCAAAAAAATGTTCTCCTAAACCAATAGGCAATCCTTTAACATTGCACTCCACTATTCCCCCAACACTGTCTTTTTGATCAATAGCTTTTTGAAGGCCTTTCTCCAAATCAGTCTCTCCACCAATACTTACAATATGAGCAACTATCTCAATCTCATTCAATATTTTTTTTGCAATAACACCTGCACCTACTAAAGCAGCAGTTAGTCTACCACTAAAATGCCCTCCTCCTCTGTAATCTTCAAAGCCACCAAATTTATGGTGTGCAGTGAAATCTGAATGTCCAGGTCTTGGTACTGATCTTTGCTTTTCATAATCCCCACTTCGGGTATTATTATTTTCGAAAATCATTGTCAAAGGTGCTCCGGTAGTAATATCATTAAATAAACCCGACTTGAAAATAGGCATATCATCTTCTTGTCTAGGAGTGGTCCCCTTTTGCTTACCACCTTTTCTTCTTTCCATATCTACCACAAAATCTTCTTGTTTTAATGAGAGTCCAGCAGGACATCCATCTATCACTACACCAACACAAGCGCCGTGTGATTCGCCAAAAATTTGTAGTTTAAATAAGTTTCCAAATTGATTCATAATGTTATGTTACTTACAAGTTAAGTAATTTATTGAATATCAACTTTAGCCCCCAAATTTTGCAAGTGCTGGAAAAAGTCGGTATATGATTTGTTAATAGCTTCAGCCTCAGTGATTTCGATTGGACCAGTTGCTCTTAAAGCAGCTACCCCACAAGCCATCGCAATTCTATGATCATGTTGAGAAAACACTGAATTTGCTTGAATTTTTTCTACTCCTTCAATTTTCATTAAATCTCCATCCAAGATAATTTTCACTCCCAGTTTAGCAAACTCCTTTTGCAAAGTCAAACCTCTATCACTTTCTTTATGTGCCAATCTACTCACCCCTTTTATAGTGGTCATGCCTTTACATAATGAAGCTAAAGCAACCAATGGAGGAAACAAATCTGGACAATCAGTTGCATCAAAATCAAAGGCTTTCAAGCCATCTTCATTTGCACCTATTAAAATATCTTCTTCAATAAAACTAATTGAAGCATTAGCCGATTTTAAAGCATTCATCACCGCTTTATCAGCTTGAGTTGAATGTAGTTGTAATCCTTTAACAGTTATTGGTCCCGCAATGGCTCCAGCTACTAATAAAAATGCAGCACCGCTCCAATCTCCTTCAACAGTATATTGAATAGTTTGATGTACAGTTGTTCTTGGCTTAAAAGTAAATTGCTCATGATTTTCATGATTTACTTCCCAACCAAAATGCTTTAGTACTGCCAATGTTAAATCAATATAAGGTTTGCTTTTCAAATGATTCACATTAATGGTTGAGCCAGTAGCATCAGCTGCAGCATATGCCATTAATAAACCAGTTAAAAATTGCGAACTTAAAGAACCATCAACAGTAATGTCAGATGGCTTCAAAGGACCTTGAATGGATATTGGTAAAAAACCATTACTGGAATTTATCTGAACACCTAATGCTGGTAAAATTTCATCAAAAAAATGCATGGGTCTTTTCACCAAACTTCCCTTTCCTTGAATAGTGATTGGTTGATTACTTAATGCTGCAATGGGAGTAAACATCCTTATACCTAATCCACTTTCTCCACAATTCATTTCAGGTCCTATTGGTTGAACTCCATTTGAATTCACTTCTACATGATCTGAATGATGCTGAACCTTTGCACCCAGTTTTTGAATGACATCAATAGCAGCCAAATCATCATTTGAATGACCGGGATTAAAAATTTGAGATTTTCCTTGATGTAATAAAGCAGCCGCACAAGCTCTTTGCATACTACTTTTAGATGCAGGTGCCACTTGTGAACCACTCAAACTCGCAGGATATACTATTGCTCGCATTTATGAATATAACTTTATCAATTTCTCTAATGATTTCATAGGAATGGTTTCATAAACAGCCTTCCCTATTTTTTGTAAAACAACATATTGCATTCCTGAAGTTGCTTTCTTTTTGTCTTTTTGCATAATTCCCATGGCCTCTTTAATATCAAATCGCATTGCTGTAGGTAAACCATATTTTTTGAGTGTTTCCACAATTATATTGGTTTCAGAAAAACCAGTAAGTACTTGAGAAATTTTTGCAGCATATACCATTCCAATACTGATAGCATGACCATGAAGCAACACATGTTGATTTTCAATCGCATGACCTAATGTATGACCAAAGTTGAGTAATTTTCGATCGCCTTTTTCAAACTCATCTTTTTGAACCACTTTTACTTTGATTTGGACATTTCGCTCAATTAAAGAAGCTAATGCTTTTTTATTTTTTTGATAGTATGCCAAATTGTTTGTTGCCAATTCTTTCATCATTTTGGCATCTTTAATTGCAGCATGTTTGATAATTTCTGCAAAACCATTTTCCCATTGATGTTGTGGCAAAGATTTCAAAAAGTCTAGGTCGTATAACAAAAATTGTGGCTGTCTAATTAATCCCACCATATTCTTGTACAAACCAACATCTATTCCATTCTTGCCTCCAATAGAAGCATCTACCATGGCAAGGATAGTAGTAGGTACAAAACCAACTGCAACACCACGCATATAAATGCCAGCAACATAACCCACCATATCAGTCACTACTCCACCACCAACACCAATTAAAATGGATTGTCTTGTAGCGCCAAAATTCAACAATGCTTCAATAATAAAATCAACAGTGGCTTGTTGTTTATACTCTTCACCTGCTGGAATTACAATGGTTTTTTTACCCTTGAATTTTTTTTGGTGCAAAGCATAGACATGCTCATCTGTAATATAAATAGCCAATGACTTGTCTACCATTTTATCAATAGTAGCAAATTGACCATCCAACACGAATGATACAGTAGAAGTAGAAAATTTAACTTTCCAGTTTTTCATACTAGCTATTCATTACTTTATTTTGTTGATTGATACTTTCCATATGAACTGCATCCATATATTTAGTTACAAAATCATCACTTAATCCTAATTTATTGCCTTTTGATACAGCACGATCTAAAATTTCATTCCAGCGACCAGTTTGTAAAATGGTGATATTATTGTTCTTTTTGTATTCGCCAATTTTTTGAGCCACTTTCATTCTAGTAGAAAGTACTTGCAATAATTCGTCGTCTAATTGATTAATTTGTTGACGTAATTTCTCCAATGCACTGTGGAAGTCTTCGTTTTGAACATCTTCTTTTCTCCAACGAATACTTTCCAACATTTGTTTTAATACTTCAGGAGTAATTTGTTGTTTTGCATCACTCCAAGCATTGTCTGGATCTACATGAGATTCAACAATTAAACCATCAAAATCCAAATCGATTGCTTGTTGAGCAACAGCTTGTAAAATATCACGACGGCCACAAATATGCGAAGGATCGTTGATCATTGGCACATTAGGGAAACGACGCTTCATTTCAATAGCCAAATGCCACATAGGTGCATTACGATATTCTGTATTTCCATAAGAACTAAAACCTCTGTGGATTAATCCTAAATCTTCGATACCCGCTTTGGCAATACGTTCCATACCACCCACCCATA
>JALRFB010000060.1 GCA_023256555.1 Sediminibacterium sp.
GATAAAAGAGATACTATTTTTTATATTTCCAATGGGAAGATGCCGTATAGAAATGCAGACACAAGCTATCATTGGAATAGTACTATACCTGGTAACACTAAAGCCACTTTATGGGATAGCTTTAAACCCTTAAGTGCTCTACCTCAATATGTCAATCCAAAAAGTGGTTATTTATTTAATACCAATCATTCTCCATTTTTAGCAACCACTATTTCCGAAAATTTAGATCCGTCTAAATTTGATAAGAACGATGGATATGAAACCTATCATAATAACAGAAGTCAAAGAGCTAAAGAATTAATTGAGGCGCTAGATAAAATTTCTTACGAAGATTTAAAAAGAATAAAATTCGACAGAACCTTGCCCAATCCAATATTATTTCCTTATGGATTTAACGGTGATAGTCTATTCTTAGTGGATGAATCTAAATATGAATCACTTGCTCCTATTATAAAATCACTAAAATCATGGAATCACGAAGCAGTTGCCAATAGTAAAGGTGCACTAATTTACAATCTGGCATATTATAAAGTACCGGAGGTCATGGGTGGGAGAAAAAATGATAAATTAACTATTGAAGAAGCAGTAACTGTTTTTCAATATATCCATGATTTTTTAATAAAACATTTTGGAACAACAGACCTGACTTTGGGTGATGTGCAAAAATTAGTTAGAGGAGATCAATATTGGCCGCAATCAGGTTTGCCTGATGTTTTAGCTGCAGTAATGAGTGAACCTTGGGGAGAAGATAAAAGAAGAATGATTAGTGGTGATGCTTATATTAATTTTGTTCGATTCCCAAAAGATGGCTCATTACCTTTAATTGAATCAGTGAATACATTTGGTGCAAGTATGCATCCAGAGAGTAAACACTTTGCAGACCAAAGAGCCATGTATCAAAATCAAGAAGTGAAGAAAATGACTTTGGATAAACAAGTGATTTTAAAAAATGCTGAAGCGATTTATCATCCACAATAAAATCTAATTAAAATCATTGAATACGCTATAATCTAGCAGTAACAATAGATTTATCTAAAAAAGCCTTGGTATCAAATATCACGGCTTTTTTATTGCGCTTTAATTTTTCAAAATCAAATGCTTTAAAGAAATCGTGTGCGACAGCTACAATGATTCCATCATAAGTATCTAGTTCAGTGATCAAACTTATTTGGTGTTTTGATTGAACTTCTCCTGCATTAGCGTATGGGTCAAAAACTTCTACATGAATACCTTGCGTAGTTAAATGATTGTATATATCAAAGGCTTTAGAGTTTCTGATGTCAGGACAATTTTCTTTAAAGGTCACTCCTAATAAAAGCACTCTTGCATTTGATATTTCAATAGCTGCTTCTTTCATTAAGCGTATTAATTTATTCGCTACAAAAACTCCCATCTGATCATTCACATGTCGACCTGATAAAATCACTTGAGGTGTATGTCCCAAAATACTGGCCTTATGCGCTAAATAATAAGGATCAACACCAATACAATGACCACCCACTAAGCCTGGTTTAAAAGGCAAGAAATTCCATTTGGTGGAAGCAGCTTCTAAAACCTCATTAGTGTCAATATTCATTTTATCAAAAATCAAAGCCAATTCGTTCACAAAAGAAATATTAATATCTCTCTGTGCATTCTCAATTGCTTTAGCAGCTTCTGCTACTTTTATGCTAGATGCTTTATATGTACCTGCGGTAATAATGCTTTTATACAAAGCATCCACTTTATCTGCAATAAATGGATTTGAACCAGAAGTAATTTTTTGAATAGAAGTTAAGGTATGAACCGTATCTCCAGGATTAATTCTTTCAGGAGAATAACCACAATAAAAATCTACATTATATTCTAATCCACTTGTAGCTGCTAAAACTGGCACACAATCTTCTTCTGTACAACCCGGATAGACGGTGCTTTCATAAATAACAATATCTCCTTTTTTTAATACTCCTCCAATCATTTTTGAAGCCTCTAACAAAAAGCTTAAATCTGGTTCTTTAGCATTATTTACCGGAGTTGGAACTGTTACAATAAAAATGGTACAATCCTTTATTGATTGAATTTCGTGAGAGAATTTCAGTTGCTTAGATTGCTCTATAGAATCTTTACTAGACTGTAAAGTATGATCAAACCCTTTGATTAGTTCATCTACCCTTTGTTGATTGATATCAAAACCAATAGTAGGATATTGATTACCAAAAGCAATTGCCAAAGGTAAACCTACATAACCAAGTCCAATGATGGCTATTTTGGGTGTATTAGATAAAACTTCCATTAGGTGCCAAAGTTAAGCACCCTTGAGGAACTTTAATGATGTCCGAAGTTTTTTTCTCCTGCGTTGATGGCAATTTTCAATCTATTTTGCGGAGGAGGCAAAGGACAGGTAGCAAATGCCGTAAATGCACAAGGAGGATTATAAGCCAAATTGAAATCAATGACAGTATTCCCATCTGCATCAGCTTTGGGCACTTCAATAAATCTTCCAGCTCCATAAGTTGTTTTACCTGAAGTCGCATCTGCAAAAGTGATAAAATACCTTACACCTCCTTCATCAATTACATCAAGACTATAATGAACGCCTTCTATTTCAAATGTTAATTTTCCTGCATTTTTCTGAGCAGTTGTTTGACCAAGCACATTAGAAATCATTAAAAAATTATCTTGTGGTTTTTCCAATACTGCTTTTAGTTTCCATTTTTCATCAACAGGAAAACGTTCAATGCCTTTAAAAGTTGTCAAAGTTTTTGCATCTAGATTTCTGAATCTAATACCAATCTTATCTTCTCTTTTAATCACTACCCATTTAAATCTATTATAAGTTAAGACTGCAGTAATTTCTTTCTCTGCGTTCCATTTAAAAATAGTAGTCTTGTTTCCTTTAGCAATCACTTGATTATTTACAGCTGCGCCCTGATCAATTTTATTTACCCATACAACTGAGTCACCTTCAAAGATAAAATCACCTAAATATTTAGGAAAAGCGGTATTGTCATAAAAACAATCCTTCTTTGAATCGCTACCAAAAGTATTTACCCCTTTATGTAACCAAAATAGACCTTCCAAATTCAACCATCCATCATCTAGTTTTAAATCTTGAATTCTTTTGGCATGCCAATTTTCTACAGTAGAAGTATAATTAGTTTCTTTTTGTGCCATTAATGGATTGCTCAAAATTAGAATACTTAGAATTTTTACTATTTGCTTCATATGATAAAGTTAAGTTTTTAAACAAAAAGGGGGCTAAAAGATTGCACAAATATACGTTAATATTTTAGTCTACCAATTTAGTAGGATTATATTTTATAAAAAAAGTTTTAAAATTGTTTTACTTTTACTATATAATATTGAACCATGAAAAAACTATTATATATAAGTGCAATTTTATTGATAATTTCAGCTTGTAAAAAAACAGTGGAACCCATCAATAGTTTCAACTATTCGAGTAGTACTGCAAGTGCTACTTCAGATTCTGCGGCGAATGTTTTTATATATGGCGCAATGAAAGACTATTATTTATGGGCCGACCAGATGCCTTCATTAGCTAGTACTGCCATAAAAATTAAACCAATAGATTATTTCTATACACTATTATATGGCTATGATACTATCGATCGATTTTCATGGATGGATACTAGTGCAACCAATTTAACCAATCAATTAAATGGAATCAACACAGTACTTGGAATCAAGTACAGCGCATTTTACGCAGATCTTAGTCAAAATAATGTAGTATTCTCCATTTCATATGTATTAAAAGGAAGTGCCGCAGAAGCTGCTGGTTTAAAGCGTGGAGATTTTATTTATAAAGTAGATGGTAAACAAATTACCGTGTCTAATTATCAAAGCATATTACAAAATCAAACTTTAAGTCTTGAGCTAGCAAACTATGCAAATAATGTTTTTACTGGAACTGGTAAAACAATAAGTATCACAAAAACAACTTTACAAACAAATCCCATTTTAAAAGATACAGTTGTAGAATGGGGAGGTAAAAAAGTGGGTTATCTAACTTATATACAATTCCTAACAAGCTTTGACGATAGCTTAAGAGCAGTATTTACTAGATTCAAAAATTATAAATCAACTGGTATAGATGAATTGGTTTTGGACCTAAGATTCAATGGAGGTGGCTATGTAGTTTCTTCTGATTTATTGACAAGCTTAATTGTGAAAGACCTACCTAGTAAAGTAGGTACTGTAATGAACAAAAAGGTGTATAACAATGCATACACAGCAGTACTAAAAAAAGAAACGAATTCAGATCAATACTTCTTTACCAATTTTAAATCTGAATCTGCGAATCTTGGAAAATTGAATAGGGTATTCATCCTGACTTCTCCAGGCACTGCCTCTGCAAGTGAATTAGTGATCAATAATTTAAAACCATTTATGGACGTAATCTTGGTGGGAGAACACACTTATGGTAAGAATGTTGGATCTTTTACAATAACAGATAGCAAGCAAAGATGGACTTTTGGATTACAACCCATTACATTTAAAACAGTCAATTCAAAAGACGAATCAAATTATGGTACTGTGAATGGGTTTACACCTGATTATGTTTTAAAAGATAATGTGATTCCCTTTAAGCCCCTTGGAGACCCTAGTGAAACTTATTTAGGTAAAGCCTTGAGTATTATTAGTCCTGTAGCATATAAGTCAAATGCAATTGAATGGATGCCAACCATTCAACAAATTCCTGTGACGAATATACCATTGGGTGATAGTAGAATCTTGGATAGAAAAGAAATGTGGATCAATCATAAGAACTAAATTCATTTTTGTAATTTGAATTCAAATTAGAGAGTATGCAGCATAGTATAAAGGTACTTGTAACGGGAGGGACTTTTGATAAAGAATACAATGAATTGAATGGTTCTTTATTCTTCAAGGAAACCCATATTCACGAAATGCTAGAACTTGGAAGGTCAAATTTGAATCTTTCTGTTGCTACTTTAATGATGAAAGACAGTTTAGAATTTACAGATTTAGATAGAGCTGCAATTGCAAAAGCTTGTAATGATAGTGCAGAAGATAAAATTGTAATTACCCATGGCACTGATACAATGACCATCACTGGTGAATTTTTATTACAAGCCTGCCCCGGAAAAACAATTGTATTAACTGGTGCAATGGTACCTTATAAGTTTGGTAGTTCTGATGGTTTATTTAATTTAGGAAGTGCGTTAGCCTTTGTACAAGTACTGCCTAAAGGTGTTTATATTGCTATGAATGGGCAATATTTTGAAGCAGGTAAAGTGATTAAAAATACCAGTGAAGGAAAATTTGAAAATAAATAATTTATTTTCTTCTAGTATCAATTAAGTATTGAATCTTCCATCCTTCTGTGTGACGTACCAGCTGAAAGGAGTTTACACCCTGATGTGAATACTGTCCCTTAAAATAAAATTGATAAGGTGTCCAAACACTTGCCAATGTTGCATCGATTAATAAAGAACCAATTGTTATTCTTTCGTCCAATGAGCCTGGCACTTGTTTTCCAATACTATTAATAAAATTCTGAACTACCTCGCTTTTAACTGTTGTAGTATCTTTCTTGGTAATAATTGTTTGAAATACTGCATTACTGCTAAAGCAGGTTTTTAATAAATTAGTATCACTTGTCTTCATGGCAGTAAACATATTGTGTATTACTTGGACAACTTCTACACTGTCTTTATGATTATTTACTTGTGCATTTATTGAGTTACAAATGGTTAATGACAAGACTATGAAAATCAATTTTTTCATGCTAATTTTTTTATTTCAATAAGTAAATGTAAATTGATATTCATTAATAAACCAATTTTTAAAAAATGAAAACGACAAAAATTATTTATTGGGTAACTACAAGCATTATTTGCCTTTTTGCTTCAACCGCTATTTTTATGAATTCAGAAATGGCAAAAGAAGGAACCCAGCATTTGGGTATCCCAAGATGGCTTGGATTGGAAGTAAGTATTGGACAATTAGTTGGGTTAGTATTATTAATTGTTCCAGCAGTGCCTGCAAGATTTAAAGAATGGGCCTATGTAGGTTTTGGCATCATGTACCTAACTGCAATCAATGCTCATATTTCTGTGGGTGATCCATTAGGGAACACCATTATGGCAGCAGTTTTCTTTGGCTTATTATTAACTTCTTATATAAGTTTTCATAAATTAAAAGAAGCAAAATAAAA
>JALRFB010000061.1 GCA_023256555.1 Sediminibacterium sp.
TCAATCTATTATTAACAGGCGCTGTGATTTTAGCTAAATTATAATTAAAAAAAAGTTTTATCAATAATATGCAACCACTTACCAATAAAGCACAAGCAGTGAATAGAGCTCCTATGAGTTTCTGGGAGCGCTTGTATTTAATTAATATCATCAAGGGTATGTTTATTACATTTAGTCACATGTTTAAAAAACAACCGACTATTAGATACCCGGAACAAAAGCGTGAGTTTAGCCCCGTTTTCAGAGGACTACATGTATTAAATAGAGACGAAGCTGGAAGAGAGCGTTGTACCGCTTGTGGTTTATGTGCTGTTGCTTGTCCAGCAGAAGCAATCACGATGGAAGCTGCTGAGCGTCAAGAAGGCGAAGAGAATTTATATAGAGAAGAAAAGTATGCAGCTAAATATGAGATTAATATGTTGCGTTGTATTTTCTGTGGCTTATGTGAAGAAGCATGTCCAAAAGACGCCATTTATTTAAGTGAAACATTTGCACCTGCAAACTATAATCGTAAAGGCTTTATTTACGGAAAAAATGATTTATTAATTCCTAATCCTACTACAGAAGCGGCAGCTTTTGCAGCAGCAAAAGGAGTAGAAGCATAATTATATGAACACATTAGAGATTTTATTTTACGCATTGTCTGCATTCGCTATTGTAAGTGCAGTAATGGTTTTAATAAGCAAAAACCCAATACATAGTGTACTTTGGTTGATCTTGGTATTCTTTGCAATTTCTGGACATTATATCTTAATGAATGCGCAGTTCTTAGCCATAGTGAATATCATTGTGTATGCCGGTGCCATCATGGTATTGTTCTTATTTGTAATCATGTTGATGAATGTAAAAAAAGACAAAGAACCTCAAAAGCAACATTTAGTTAAGTTCATTGGAGTAATTGCAGGTGGCAGTTTTTTGACTTTGATGATTGCATTAGTAAAGCAAACAAGTCAATTACAAGGCAAAACAGTATTATTAAAAGAAGGTACTATTGGATTGATTCATCCATTAGGGAAAGCTTTGTTTAGTGATTATGTTGTTCCTTTTGAAATAAGCAGCGTTTTATTCTTAAGTGCAATGGTGGGAGCAGTAATTATTGGTAAAAAATAAAATTATTAGGATATGCCTATATTAAATTATATCTATTTGTGTTTGACTTTATTCAGTATTGGCGTGATTGGCGTTTTAGTACGTCGTAATGCTATTATTGTATTTATGTGCATTGAATTAATGTTGAATGCGGTCAACTTATTGTTAGTGGCATTCTCTAAAATGTACAATGGTGCTGCTTTTGCAAATGCACCCACAACTACAATGGGGATAGACGCACAAATTTTTGTATTCTTTATCATGGTGGTAGCTGCGGCAGAAGTAAGTGTAGGCTTAGCTATTATCGTGATGATGTACAGAAATACACATTCAGTAGATATTAATTTCTTAAATAGATTAAAGAACTAATTCGTTTCTCATGAAAGTAATTATCGCATTTATTTTATTATGGCCGTTAGTTGGATTTTTATTCAATGGATTAGGTCGTAATATTTGGAGCAAAAAGACAGTGGCATATAAGGCTACCGGTTATATAGTAGCCTCTTTTATATTTAGCATATTGACATTTATCAATGTACAAGAACAAGGAGCCATTAGTGTGCATTATTTTGATTTCATTAGAACGAGTTCATTGACAATTCCTTTTGATTTTAAAGTAGATCAATTATCTAGCTTATTTCTTTTAGTGATTACAGGTGTTGGTTCTTTGATTCACTTGTATTCAACAGCATACATGAAAGAAGAAGAAGCTCCACATTATGCGCGTTATTTCGCTTATTTGAATTTATTTATCTTCTCCATGTTGTTATTGGTATTAGGTGACAACTTTGTTATCATGTTTATTGGATGGGAAGGCGTAGGATTATGTTCTTATTTATTGATTGGGTATTGGTTTTCTAATGCTGCATTTAACTATGCTGCAAAGAAGGCCTTTATTATGAATAGAATTGGTGACCTAGGTTTTTTATTAGCTATATTTTGGTTGGTAGTAAAATTAGGCACAGTGAGTTATGGAGAAGTCTTTACAGCTGAAAGTATGGCAAAATTGACTTCAACAGATATCACAGCCATTACATTATTGCTGTTTGTTGGTGCAATGGGTAAGAGTGCTCAGATTCCTTTGTTTACATGGCTTCCGGACGCGATGGCAGGTCCAACACCAGTATCTGCTTTAATACATGCTGCCACCATGGTAACAGCTGGTATTTACATGATTACAAGAGCAAACATTTTATTTAGCGCGAGTGAATTAACGCAACATGTAATTGCTATTGTGGGTATTAGCACTGCATTATTATCAGCAACTATTGCGATCAAGCAAAATGATATTAAAAAAGTATTGGCTTATTCAACAGTAAGTCAATTAGGTTATATGTTCCTGGGATTAGGTGTAGGTGCATATTCTGGTGCTGTATTCCATGTAATCACGCATGCATTTTTTAAAGCATTATTATTCTTAGGTGCTGGTTCTGTAATACACGCAATGCATCACGAACAAGATATTCGTAAAATGGGCGGCTTAAAAGCTAAATTGCCTATTACACATGTAACATTCTTATTAGGTTGTATTGCTATTGCTGGAGTTCCACCATTTAGTGGATTTTTCTCTAAAGATGAAATCTTAGCAGCTGCATTTGCAAAAAGTCCTATCTATTGGGCATTAGGGGTGATTGGCGCTGCAATGACTGCATTTTATATGTTCCGTTTATATGCCACCACCTTCTTGGGTCAATTTAGAGGAACACATGAGCAAGAACATCATTTACATGAGAGTCCCACTGCAATGACATTGCCATTAATATTATTAGCTATTGCAAGTGTAATAGCTGGAGCACTAGGTATTCCTGCATTAATGGGTGGCAACCACTGGTTGGCTCATCAATTGATTCCAATCATTGGAGAACAGCATGAAGCACATCTATCTCATTCGACAGAATGGGCATTAATGGGTATATCCGTATCGATTGCATTGATTGCTTTATTTATCGCAATTGGAAAATATAAAAAACAAATTGATGCTGAACCTGAAACCTCATTAGGAAAGTTCTTGCAAAACAAATGGTACATAGATGAACTATACAACAATGTAATTGTAGAACCATTGAATAAATTAGCTGGATTCTTAAAAGAAGTGATGGAGAAGAAAGTGATTGATGGTGCAGTAAATGGCACAGGTAAATTGGTTCAATATAGTGCAAGACAAATTAGATTAATTCAAAGTGGTCAAGTAGGTTACTATATTTTATTCATGGTATTATCATTAGTCTTAATGATAGTGCTTTGGTTCAATGATATAGCGATACTTCGATTTCTTTTTAAATTGACTCATAAATAATTAGTAACAATGTTTTTACTTTCTTTTTTAATTATACCAATCGTTGCTGCAATTGTTTTGCTTTTTGTGAAACATGAGAAAAGAGCACAGGACATCGCTATTGTTGCAGGTATTGCAAGTTTAACGGCTGCAGTAAATATCATCATTAATAATGTGGCTTCTGTGGATTTAACATGGTTGCAAGTATTGAATAGTCGATTTGTATTGCAAGCTGACGGCTTGGCCAAAATTTTGATTTTATTGACTGCCATTAGCTTCCCAGCTATCTTTATCGCAACCAATAATAATCAAATCACTCAGAAAAATATTTTTTTATCATTAATGTTGTTTACACAAGCAGGATTAATGGGGGTATTTTTAGCAGGTGATGCACTATTGTTTTATTTCTTCTGGGAATTAGCTTTAATACCAGTATACTTTTTGTGTTCAATTTGGGGTGGGGAGAGAAGAATTGCGGTTACGTTTAAATTTTTCATCTATACTTTCTTAGGCTCTTTATTCATGTTAATTGGAATTATTTACATGTATATGCATACCAAAGATCACAGCTTTGCCCTTAGTTCTTTTACAAATGCAGGGTTAACGAATATGCAACAAGTAACAGCATTTGCTTTGTTCTTTATTGCATTTGCTATTAAGATGCCTATTTTTCCTTTACATACATGGCAGCCAGATGCTTATGATCAGGCACCCACTGCTGTTACAATGGTACTCAGTGCGGTGATGGTGAAAATGGGTTTATATGGTATACTAAGATGGTTGATGCCTTTATTCCCTGGTGCATTTGCTGCACATACAAATATTGTAATGATATTATCTATTGTAGGTGTTCTATACGCTTCATTCATTGCTATTCGTCAAGACAATATCAAAAAATTAATAGCTTATTCTTCTATTGCACATATAGGTTTGATGAGCGCAGCTTTATTTGCTAATAAAGAAATGGGTACACAAGGTGTATTAATACAATTATTTTCTCACGGAATCAATGTTTTAGGTTTATGGATTATCGCTGATATTATTGAGCAACAAGCAGGTACAAAATTATTATCTGAAATGGGTGGTCTTGCTAAAAAGCAACCAACATTAGCTATATTATTAGTGGCTTTCTCTTTTGCCAACATTGCATTGCCTTTAACGAACGCCTTTGTAGGTGAATTTTTAATGTTCAATAGTTTATTCCAAGTGAATCCTTGGATGGCAGCAGCTGCAGGTGTAAGCGTTGTATTGGCTGCTATATATACTTTGAATATGGTACAAAAATGTGCTTATGGTGAAGTAAGTGCAGCCATACAAAAAATGAGTACTAATAAATCTGCTCAAGCAGTATTGATCGTATTAATCATTATTGTTTTTGTAACAGGTGTTTATCCTCAACCATTATTTGATTTAACAAAAGATACTTTATTACAATTGTTTGTAAAATAAATTAAAAGAATTAGCAATGAATGCAATTATAGTTTCTGCTTTATTAGGTGTTGTAATGATGTTTACTTCATGGGGTATTAAAGGAGAAGTCAAACAAAAGAACATTGCTTTATTGGGATTGTTATTATTATTCATAGCAGCTAATTTGGCGCAATTAAACGGATGGTATGTGGTAGATATCAATACCAAAGGCATGCTAGCATTTAGCAGATTTGGTTTATACGCCAATACATTATTGTTTGCTATTACTTTCTTATACCTGTGGATTAATGCAGAAGAAATTGAGGCTATTGGACATCAAGCAGCAGATTTCTATGCATTGTTTTTCTTTATTTTATGTGGAGCAAGCATACTAACTTCTTTTGATAATTTATTAATGTTATTTATAGGTATTGAAATTTTATCTATCCCATTATATATTTTAACGGGTTCTGATAAAAAGAATTTATTAAGTAACGAGGCATCATTGAAATATTTCTTAATGGGATCATTTTCTACAGGCATTTTATTGTTGGGTATTACATTATGCTACGGAGCAATTGGAAGCTTTAGATTAGAAGCGCCCATTATTATTCCATCAAAGGGGATGGCTTTGGAGCAGTATTTATTATCTGCTGGTTTGATTTTAATTTTTGCTGCAATGAATTTTAAAGTATCTGCTGCCCCATTTCATTTTTGGACACCTGATGTATACGATGGTGCGCCAACAGTATTTACCAGCTTCATGGCAACAATTGTAAAAGCTGCTGGTTTTATTGCATTCATTTCTATTTTCCATGTGCAAGCCAAAGCACTTGGATATTCTTGGATGTTATTGTTGACTTTTGTAATTATTGCCACTTTGTTAGTGGGAAATATATCTGCGGTTTTTCAAAGAAGTGTAAAAAGAATGTTGGCTTATTCAAGTATTGCGCAAGCAGGATTTATGTTATTTGCTTTGTATGGTGTTTCAGATTTTGCAAATGAAGGTATCTTGTTATATGCAGTGGTGTATTCTATTGCTTCCATAGGTGTTTTTGCTGTATTGGTTAAAATGAAAGATTATAGTTTTGAAGCATTTAATGGTTTAGCCAAGACGAATCCATTGCTGGCTTTTGTAACTACTATATTCTTATTGTCATTGGCCGGTATTCCTTTGACTGGTGGATTTTTCGCTAAATATTATATGTTGAATGCTATCCTAACTGCAGGTGCAGGATTATGGGTAGTGATTATTGCCATATTGTTTGCAGCTATTAGTGTCTATTATTATTTTAAACTAATACAAGCAATGTATTTTGTACAGGGTAGCCCAGCTATCAAAGAATTGTCTAGTACTTATACATACAAATTAGTGGTGTTGGCTATT
>JALRFB010000062.1 GCA_023256555.1 Sediminibacterium sp.
GCCCTTCCTTTCATCCTGGTCATTGGTGTAAATGCGCCTATCAAGGAACTTAATGTTCTTCGAATGGTACTTAGTATCCCAAACTGATCAGTTCCGTATGCTAAAGGCATTAATTTCCCATAATAATTCAACAATTTATCTTGACTAGGGGTGGTTTCTCCACTTATTCCTTTTTTGATAATATCTAAATGCCACTGAACTCTTTGCTTCCAATGATCTTGTCTTGTGACAAAAACCACTAATTCTTTGGCTGTTTTAGCAGCATTTTGATTTAAACAGTAGGCATGAAAATCTTTTTGCAAGGCTGGGTCTTTGATCCAATAAAATTCCCATAATTGCATGTTACTGCTGTTGGGGGAAAGTATAGCTCTTTCTAAACTCCTTTTGATGACCTCCTCTGGAACTTCTATATCTGGGTCAAATTTTCTATTTGATCTTCTCTTTTCAACAATTTCATCAAATGATTGGGAAAGTGACATATAATTATTTTAATTTAGGTATTCCTTTTACTCAACAATTAAAAGTAAGAATTGTTGTTTAAATAGGAATCAAAAACAAAGCTATATGATTAAGAAACTGTTTTATGGTGTCATTGTCCTAATCGTCATTATGATTGGATTGGCATACACTCCTCCATTTGCACATTTAAGAAATTTTGCGAAATGGGGCAAACATTCCATTCATGATTATAAAACGCATCCAACAAGATTGGTAAAAGCATCTGATGCTCCTCAATTTTGGCCATTGGATACAAATTATAATAAAGTAGCTATTCCAGATTCTTTAATGCTTGCATTAGACTCAAATGATACACATGCATTTTTAGTCATTCAAAACGGCAAAATTGTTTATGAAAAATATTTTGATGGCTATGATACAAAAACTTTAAGTGGATCTTTTTCTGCCGCTAAAAGTATTATTTCTTTATTAATTGGAATTGCTTTGCAAGAAGGAAGAATTAAGTCTTTAGAAGAGCCTGTAGGAAATTATGTCCCTCATTTTAAAGAAGGGGATTTAAGCAAAATTAGAATTGTAGATTTATTAACCATGAGTTCTGGCACCAACTATAAAGAGTCTGACAAAAGTTATTTTAGTATGAATGCCTATGGTTATTATGGAGATAATGAAGAGTATATGGTGAATAAAATGACCGTAAAAGAACCAGCAGGTCAATATTGGGATTATAGAAGTGGGGATACACAAGTATTGGGATTGATTGTGGAAAAAGCTTTTAATGACAATATTTCCCATTTAGTTTCTGAAAGATTCTTACAGCCAATGGGTGCAGAAGCCAATGCGCTTTGGTTATTAGATGGTGACCAAAAACATGAGAAAGCATTTTGTTGTTTTAATGGTGTTGCAAGAGACTATGCAAGGTTTGGACAATTGATTTTGAATAAAGGATCATGGAACGGAAAGCAAATTGTAGACACTAATTATATTTTTAAAGCAACTTCTCCTGCCACTTATTTAAAAGATAGAACAGAATCAGATCATCCAGTTGATTATTATGGATATCAGTATTGGATTATACAACATAAGGGTATGACTATTCCATTTCAAAATGGTTTATTTGGTCAGTATGTTTTCGCCATTAAAGAAAAAAATGCAGTGGTGGTAAGACTAGGAGAGACCAAGCCAATTAAACCTATTCATCACCATCAGCCAGAAATTTATACTTATTTAGATGCTGCACTGGCTGTTTTAAAATAAGGCAAATAAATACAAGTCATAAAAAAAGCCTCTCGGTAAGAGAGGCTTTTTTAATAATGTCAATATATGTTTTAGAAAAGTTTCATTGCTTTTGCAAAATAAGTAACAGTTCCTGGAAGTGCTAACCAAAAGAACTCTCTATAAACAAACATTAAAGTAATCATGATGGCTAACCATGTAAAACATAATGCCCAGTATTTTTTGGTATTGTCTTGTGCTTCCATTGTATTGTAGTTATTGGTTTTTGTTTTAAATTATGGTGCAAATATACAGATTTTATCTATTCTTATAAATTGGGCCCATAAGAATATTTGAGGTCAACTTTCCAACCCTCTGGAGTTTGAATAACTTTTAATTTATGGGCTTTGGGGTCTTGAGAAGTCTGGTAATTGATAATAGAAATGGTGCTGTCTACGGCACTAACTTCATTTATTTGAATGGATGCTTGTCTTAATTGTTGCCTACCTTCTTTGTCTAGGCTGAAATAATTATCTGACATTTTTTTAAAGTAAGCTTCGTTTTCAGGATCACTTAGCATATAAAAATGTGCTTTTTTGATATCTCCCTGTTGTAGATTTTCAATAAAGTTCCTCCCACCTTCTAGCGGGTCTAGCGCTTTTTCGTATTGTTCACTAGTTTGGCAGCTCCATAAAAAAATGGAAGCAATTAAAAGTAAAGGTATTTTCTTAAACATACCCAAAGTTACATCTTTAGGTAGTATTTTTGGTCCATAAAGTATTTGATATGAGATATCTATATATTGTACTAGGTTTTTTAGTGTGTCTGCAAGTGGCTGCACAACAAAAGCATCCATCTTTTATGAATCAAGGTAATATTTACGAAGTGAACATTCGTCAATATACTAAGGAGGGGACTTTCAAGGCATTTGCAAAACATTTGCCAAGATTGCAGAAAATGGGAGTGCAAACCATTTGGTTTATGCCTATCCAACCCATTTCAAAAATAGATCGAAAAGGAACTTTAGGTTCTTATTATTCTGTAGCAAGTTATACAGAAGTGAATAAAGAGTTTGGAACACTTTCCGATTTTAATAAAGTGGTGGATCAAGCGCATGCATTGGGTATGAAAGTATTGATTGATTATGTGCCAAATCATTCTGGAGCAGATCATCCATGGTTAACAACGCATCCTGATTTTCATGAAAGAGATGAAAATGGGAAAGCAAAATATACTGCGGATTGGTCAGATACTAGAGAGTTAAACTATGCAAATTTAGTGATGCAAGATAGTATGATCAATACCATGAAGTATTGGTTAAAAGTGACAAAGATTGATGGCTTTAGAATTGATGTTGCTTGGGGAGTGCCTTATAGTTTTTGGAATAAATGTATTCCGGCTTTAAAGCAAATTCGTGATCTATATTTTTTAGCTGAAGCAGATGATCCAAAATTACATGAAACAGGTTTTGACGCCACTTATAGCTGGACAGAATTTCACGTATTGAATGATATTGCAGCAGGTAAAAAAACAGTTCGCTCTCTTGATACTGTATTGAATAAAATTGATGCAGACTATATGAAAGGGGCTCAAAGATTATATTTTACCAGTAATCATGATGAGAACTCTTGGAATAAAGCCGATTATGCTACTATGCCGGGAGCTATACATGCACCTTTTGCTGTATTTACTCAAACTTATGATAGAACAATGCCATTAATTTATAGTGGTCAGGAAGAACCAGTTTTAAGAGCAATCGCTTTTTTTGAAAAAGACCCCATTGATTTTGGCAAATACGAAAGGGCTCATTTTTATAGTACTTTATTGCATTTAAGAAAAACCAATGCTGCTTTTTCAGATAATGCTAATTTCAAAAGATTATGGGTAGATCATCCAGATCAGGTAATGGCATATGAACGTAGCTATGGAAAAGATAAAGTAATTGTGGTATTGAATCTTTCTGCTCAATCTCATGAAGTAGTGATCAATGGTACAGAATTGAAAGAAGGGTATCAAGAAATTTTTTCAAAAACATTTGCATCCGATATTCATCAATTACAAATGCCAGCATGGGGGTATAAAGTATTTGTAAAAAAAGCCACTAAATAATTCAGTGTATGACAAAGCAATTTCTAGTAGATCAAATAAAGTCAAAGCATAGTTTTTTATGCGTGGGCTTGGACACAGATATTGAAAAACTTCCTTCTCATCTCCCTAAAAACAAAGAGGGTGTAATTGAATTTAATAAAGCCATCATTGATGCCACTGCACCATATTGTGTAAGTTATAAAATCAATACTGCATTTTACGAATCTCAAGGAATTGCTGGATGGGAAGCCATGGAAGCAACTCTTGCACATATACCTTCTACTCATTTTACCATTGCTGATGCCAAAAGGGGGGATATTGGCAATACTTCTGCACAGTATGCAAAAACATTTTTTGAAATACTTCCATTTGATGCTATTACTGTGGCACCATATATGGGTAAAGATAGTATTGATCCATTCTTAGCTTATAGCAATAAATTTACTATAGTCTTAGGATTGACATCTAATACTGGCAGTGCCAATTTTGAGCAACAAAAATTAAGTAATGGCCAGTTTTTATATGAGTCTGTTTTAGAACAAGTTGCTAGTTGGTCAAGTCCTGAACAATTGATGTTTGTTGTTGGAGCAACTAAGGCAGAAGACTTGGAAGGCATAAGAAAAATTATTCCGAATCATTTTTTATTAGTACCTGGAGTGGGTGCACAGGGAGGTAGCTTGGAAGATGTAACAAAGTATGGTAAGAATAATGATATAGGATTATTGGTCAATGCAAGTCGTGCTATTATTTTCGCAAGCAATGGAAAAGATTTTGCAGAAAAAGCACATCTTCAAGCAGAACAGTATGCCACTGAGATGAAATCTTTAATGAGCTAGAACCAATAAAACTAGTTTGGAATTTTAATTGTTTCACCCTCCGTTTTTGCTATTACAATGGTGGCCACGCTATTGCCAATTATATTGGTGATTGCTCTTGCTTCACTCATGAATTTATCTACGCCTAATAAAAAAGCTAGACCTTCAATGGGTATTTTTTGTAAAGTGGCCAAAGTACTTGCCAATACAATAAAGCCACTACCAGTTACACCTGCTGCACCTTTTGAAGTAAGCATTAAAATTAAAATCATCGTTACTATTTCTGAAATACTTAGTGGTACATTATACAATTGTGCAATAAATATTACAGCCATAGATAAGTAAATAGAAGTTCCATCTAAATTGAAGGAGTATCCTGTTGGTACTACCAATCCTACCACCGATTTAGAACAACCAATATGTTCTAATTTATTCATTAAAGATGGCATGGCAGGTTCTGAAGAAGAGGTGCCAAACACAATTAATAATTCTTCTTTAATATGTTTTAATAATCCCCAGATGGACAAATTATAATAACGTAGGATACCACCAAGAATAATGAAAATAAACAAGGCCATCGTTAGATACATAGTGCCCATTAATTTACCAAGGGGTATCAATGTTTTTAATCCATATTTACCAATAGCATAAGACATGCCTCCCAAGGCTCCAATGGGTGCTAAAAACATCACCCATTTTAAAGCGGTAAATACAAAATGAGTTATCTGACCTAAATGATGTATATATGTTTCTTTCTTTTTTAGAAAATTTAAAATAAATCCAATAATAATAGCCAAGATTAAAATTTGCAAATTGGTATTGTCTTTGATAATGGGCCATAAATGAAATTCCGTGCTTTTGGTATACTTAGAAGGATCTTGCATTTGAAGTCCTTCTTTATTGATATGACCGGGCTGTACAATGATTGCCACTATAACACCAATGGCCAAAGAAAGCGTACTGACAATTTCAAAATACAATAATGAACTAAAGCCAATCCGTCCTACTTTTTTCAAACTTCCCATACTTGCAATACCCAATGAAACTGTTAAGAAAATTATTGGGTAGGTGAAAATTTTAATGATATTGATAAACCCTTTTGCTAAAGGTTCTAATTTTATAGCAGTAGCTGGTGCAGTTATACCTAAAAAGACTCCTGCAACTATGGCAATTAAAACATAGAAACTTAAATGGCTTAATATCTTTTTCATTGTATTAAAATAAGCAATTTTAGTGGAACTTAAACTGAGTTGTATAAATATTCAACAAAATTACTAACTCAAGTTAGTTTGACTTAGATTTGTAGTAGAATTGACCCTTTAAAATAGAATTTTATGGCAGTTAGAGTAGACTTATTTGAATCTCCAGATCATTATCAGTTAGATGAATTATTAAGTGAAGAACATCTCATGGTAAGAACTGCTGTAAGAGATTATGTGAAGAAAGAAATTTCTCCCATTATTGAAGAGTATGCACAAAGAGCAGAATTCCCTCAACATATTGTAAAGCAATTGGGTGACTTAGGATGTTTTGGCCCCACTGTGCCTGCAGAATATGGAGGTGGCGGTTTAGACTATATCAGT
>JALRFB010000063.1 GCA_023256555.1 Sediminibacterium sp.
TGATTTCCTAAACCTTCTCCTGTTGAAGCCCCTTCAACTAAACCAGCAATATCTACAAACTCCATTACAGTAGGTATAGTTTTTTTTGGATTTACGATTTCAGAGAGTTGGTTTAGTCTCAAATCATTAACAGTAACTACTCCAATATTTGGCTCTATTGTGCAAAATGGATAATTTTCAGACTCTATGCCAGCTTGAGTTAAAGCATTAAATAAAGTTGATTTTCCAACATTTGGTAATCCCACGATGCCTGCCTGTAAAGCCATAATTGTATTGATTTTAAGAGCGCAAAAATACAATTCTAATTGCAAAATGGGCTATATTAGTACAATAAACAATTCTATTGTATGGCTTTAAATATCATTTGGGTGGCATTTTTTGTGATTGCCTTTGTAATTGCCTTGTTTAAATTGATTTTCTTGGGGGATACAGGCATTTTTAAGTTATTGGCAGATGGGATATTTGATTCAGCAAAAGTGTCTGTAATGGACGTTGCATTGCCTCTTGCTGGAACAATGGTTTTTTTCTTAGGATTGATGAATATTGCAGAAAAAGCAGGCGCCATTCAGAAATTAGCCAAATGGATGAATCCATTCTTGAGTAGATTATTTCCTGAAGTTCCTGCCAACCACCCAGCAATGGGGCAGATGGTAATGAATTTTAGTGCCAATATGCTTGGCTTGGACAATGCAGCGACCCCTTTTGGTTTAAAAGCTATGGAAAGCCTTCAAAGCTTAAATCCAGAGAAAGAAAAAGCAACTAATGCTCAAATTATGTTTTTGGTGTTACATACTTCTGGATTAACCATTATTCCTTTAACTATAATATCCTATAGATTAGCAGCCGGGTCAACAGATGCAGCTAGTATTTTTATACCATGTGTTTTAGCTACCATTGGAACCACTTTAGCATCTATATTAATGGTAGGTTTTTATCAGAAATTAAAATGGGATAGTGTATTGTTAAGTTGGTTATTAGGATTAATAGGTTTAATGAGTGGGATACTTTTTTTAGTGAATGGATTGAGTCCTGCTAATAAAGAAGTTGTGTCTAAAGTAGTGGGGAATGGATTGTTGATATTGATTATTGTTGCAATAATTCTAGGCGGTGTTTATAAAAAAGTTTCTGTTTTTGACGCTTTTATTGAAGGAGCAAAAAATGGATTTGATGTGGTAGTTAAGATTATCCCATACTTAGTTGCAATGCTTGTAGCTATTCGTGTTTTTAGAGATAGTGGAGCAATGACTTATATTTTGAATGGATTAACTTATCTAATTCAATTAACAAGTATAAATACCGATTTTATACCAGCATTGCCAGTAGCTATTATGAAACCATTAAGTGGGAGTGGAGCTAGAGGAATGATGTTGGATATATTTCAAACTAATGGGCCTGATTCTTTTGTTGGGAAATTAGCTTCCATTTTCCAAGGTTCAGCTGATACTACATTTTATATTATTGCTCTATACTTTGGAAGTGTGGGTATTAAGAAAGTGAGATATGCTATATGGGCTGGTATATTTGCTGATTTAATTGGAGTAATAATCGCCATTTTAATCGGCTATACCTTCTTTAAATAAATAAGAGAATTTATTTCCCCTCACTCATTTTCATTACTTCTTCCCATTCTTTATCTGTAACAGGTTGTACAGACAACCTACCTAATTTAACCAAAGCCATATTCTTTAAATTAGTATTGGCTTTAATATCCGCTAATTTAACAGGATGCTTCAATTTTTTATGTGGAGCAAAATCCACAGCTAACCAAGCTGTTTCTTCTGTAGTTGGATCTTGATAAGACTCTTTAATAACTTTAGCAATACCTACTATTTCTAAGCCTTCATTGCTGTGGTACCAAAATGCTAAATCACCTTTTTTCATGGAGCGCAAATTATTTCTTGCCCCATAATTACGCACACCGTCCCAAAAAGTTTTTTTATCTTTTACAAATTGATCCCAAGAATACTTAAAAGGTTCTGATTTGATTAGCCAATAAGCCATAAGAAATAATTTAATTAATAACCTGCTGCTAAGATATCTGCTAAGTGCAATACTTTAATGGATTGTCCATTATTATTAATTCTTCCTTCTAAATGCATTAAACAACTGGTATCAGTACTTACAATATATTCTGCATTAGTTGCAATAGCATTATCAATTTTTTGATCCGCCATTGATGTACTTATGGTGTCATATTTTACAGCAAAACTACCTCCAAAACCACAACATGTTTCCACGTCATTCATTTCAACAATTTGTATACCTTCAACAGCTTGTAACAATTTTCTAGGTTCTTCTTTAATCTTACATTCCCTTAATCCAGCACAACTATCATGATAAGTAATGGTTGCATTGAAATTAGCTCCTAAATCAGTAACTCCTAATACTTGTACTAAGAATTCAGATAATTCATACATGCGTTGCTTTACTTTCTTTGCTGGACTTTGAAAAGCATTATTTTCAAAAATCTTACCATAGTTATTTCTCACAAAACCAGTACAACTGGCACTAGGAGAGACTATATAATCAGCACCTTCAAAATCTTGAACAAATTTGGTACAAACGTCTTTTGATTCGCCCCAAAAACCTGCATTGAAGGCAGGTTGCCCACAACAGGTTTGATTTGGATTATACATTACTTCACAACCTGCCTTTTCTAATACTTTGATAGTATTAAAGGCTACTTGTGGATACAGTTGATCCATAAAGCAGGGGATGAATAATTGTACTTTCATATTTCAAATATAAGCAAAAAAAGAGTCTCCATTGGGAGACTCTTTTAGAAATTTTTCTTCTATAAAGAGTTCCTTTAGGAAACTCTTTTAGGAATAATTTATGGTTGAATCTTTAATCGATTAATATACTTGTCTGCCATAAATCCTTTTTCAGATTTAGGGTATTCATTTTTAATCTTTGTGTATAATTCAATGGCTTCGTCTGCTTTGCCATTTAATTCTAAATATGCAGCAGCTCTGAAGATATATTCAGAAGAAATAGCTTCATCTTCTGGGAAATAAGTACCAGCTTTTTTGTAATAAGACACGGCGTCGTCAACTTTATTTAAAGAAGCATAAGCATCTCCTAAAGTTCCATAAGCAACCGCTTGAATTTGTTTAGCGTCTGTAGAAAAATCTTTTAAATACTCAATAGATTTATTAAAATCATTTAATCTAAAATAACTTACCCCAGCATAATATTTTGCTAAGTTAGCTGCTTTAGTACCGCTGAATTCTTTAATGATATATAAAACACCTTTACTTTGACCATCACCATTTAATACAAATGTAGAGGAGTCATTAGCAAAATATTTTTCTGCCATAAACATTGCGTCTGCAGCTTTTGCTTCTCTTGGTTTTTGATATAATTCTGTATATCCAAAAAATCCACCAACCAATACTATAGCTAAAACTAATGCATAGGTTAATGATTTTTGATTCTTTTTGAAAAAATCTAAAAAAGGGTGTTGTTCTTGTTGTAAATCGCTCATATAATTGGTTATAATTAGTCTACGATGAATGGATAATTTTGATCTATGTATACATCTTTTAATACTTCGCTATCATCTGGCCAAGGGCTTTCTTCAGCGAATTTAACAGAAGCTTCGACAATAGCACTGATTTTATCATCAATTGCTTTTAAGTCAGCTTCAGACGCATATTTATTTTCTAAAATAGTTTTAGCAACTTTAGTAATAGGGTCTTGGTTTTTGTATTCTTCTACTTCGTCCTTAGATCTATATTTCTGAGGATCAGATACAGAGTGTCCTTTGTATCTATAGGTTTTCATTTCCAATAAAGTAGGGCCTTCACCATCTCTCGCTCTTTTTACTGCTCTAGCAACACCTTCGTGTACTAATTCAGGAGTCATACCATCTATTTTATCTGATGGCATATCATAAGCATCAGCCAATTTGTAAATATCAATTACATTACTTGTACGCTCAATGGATGTACCCATTGCATAGTTATTGTTTTCACAAATAAATACTACAGGCAATTTCCAAAGCATAGCAAGATTGAATACCTCATGTAACATACCTTGTCTTGCTGCACCATCACCAAAGAAACACAATACCACATTCTTTGAACCACGATATTGCTCAGCAAATGCTAAACCAGCACCTGTACCAATTTGAGCACCTACAATACCATGTCCACCAAAGAAGTAGTTTTCTTTATCAAAAAAGTGCATACTACCACCTTTACCTTTTGAGCATCCAGTAGCTTTTCCATATAATTCAGCCATTGCAGCATTTGGGCTCATTCCTTTTGCTAAAGCCAAACCATGATCACGGTATCCGGTAATGAAAGGATCTTCATGATTTGTTGCGGTCATACAACCAGCAGCAATTGCTTCTTGACCATTGTAAACGTGGAAAAATCCTCTGATTTTTCCAGCCATTTTATACATTTCTTCTGATTTTGATTCAAATTGACGGATTAATTGCATCAATTCGTACCAATACAAATAGGTTTCTTTTGAAAATTTTTGGGCCACAGTCCTTTAATTTTGAGGAGCAAATATACTGTTTTTTCCCATTAAGTTGGTCTAAAAACAGTCCTATGCTTCGTTTAAAAATGGGTATTTATAGTCGGTTGGAGGGTTAAATGTCTCTTTTATGGTTCTTGCGCTCAACCATCTGTATAAATTAAGCATGCTTCCAGCCTTATCGTTAGTCCCTGAAGCTCTTGCTCCACCAAATGGTTGCTGACCAACTACGGCACCTGTTGGCTTATCATTAATATAAAAATTACCTGCTGCATGTCTTAATTTTTTTGTCGCTAATTCAATAGATGCTCTGTCTTGAGAAATGATCGAACCAGTCAATGCATACTTTGAAGTGCTATTTAAAATATCTAGTGTCTTCTCAAATTTAGTAGCAGGATAAGTATAAATTGTTAAGACTGGCCCAAAGATTTCTTCACACATAGTGGTATATTTTGGATCAGAGGTTTCAATGATTGTAGGTTCTATAAAATAACCTTTTGATTTACTAAAATTTCCACCTACTAGTATTTTTGCTTTTTTATCTTTTTTTGCTTTGCTGATATATTTAGTAATGCTATCAAATGCTTTTTCATCAATCACTGCATTTACAAAATTAGAAAAGTCTTCTACAGTACCCACTTTCATGGATTGAACTGCTTTCACTAATTTAGTTTTAACTGCAGCTGCAATATTGCTTGGTAAATATGCTCTAGAAGCAGCAGAACATTTTTGACCTTGGAATTCAAATGCGCCTCTTGCTAATGCAGTAACTACCGTATCAACATCTGCAGTAGGGTGAACCATTACAAAGTCTTTACCACCCGTTTCACCAACAATTCTTGGATAAGATTTATAGTTAGCAATATTCTCACCAATCTGTTTCCACATATGATTGAATACTCCTGTAGACCCTGTGAAATGAACTCCTGCAAAATCAGGATGTTTAAAACAAGTAGCACCTAAGGTTGGGCCATCAACATATACAATATTAATGACACCATCAGGTAATCCTGCTTCTTTTAAAATACGCATAAATAATTGTGCAGAATAAATCTGTGTATTTGCAGGTTTCCAAACCACAACATTGCCACACATTGCAGCAGATGCAGGTAAGTTTCCGCCAATGGCAGTGAAATTAAATGGAGTAATAGCCAAAACAAAACCTTCTAAACCTCTCCATTCCATTCTGTTATGAATACCAGGAGCAGAAATAGGTTGTTGTTGATAAATTTGACTCAAGAAATGAACATTGAATCTTAAGAAATCTATTAATTCACATGCAGCATCAATTTCTGCTTGGAACGCATTTTTACTTTGTCCAAGCATTGTTGCTGCATTCATTTCGAAACGATATTTAGTCGCTAATAAATCAGCAGCTTTTAAAAATATATGTGCTCTTGCTTCCCAACTCATTTCTGACCAAGATTCACGCACTTTTAGTGCAGTATTGATTGCTTGATCTACATGTTGTTTGGTTCCTATATGGAAATGACCCAACACATGTTTAATTTCATGAGGTGGATGAATAGATTGTTTTTTACCAGTTCTTACTGCTTTACCACCAATATACATGGGTATATCTAGTGTCTTCTTTTTTAAATCGGCAATAGCTTTTTTCAATGCTATT
>JALRFB010000064.1 GCA_023256555.1 Sediminibacterium sp.
ATTTTCTGATTATGCGACTTAGTCTTTTCAAACTTCTTAGTATCTTCTGCAATGCCCTTTTTGTGCATTTCAATCTTTTGATCTCGGGCTGCAACATCGGCTTCCATGTTTGCATCTCTTGTCTTTGCACGTTCTGCTCTGGCTTCATCTCTAGCTTTCTGTTCTTCTTTGCTAATGCCGCCGAGTGCATTTGGAATAACTGCTAAGATGTCGTCGATCATTCCGCCAAACATATCAGAGATGCCTTCAAGGATATTCTTTGCTCCGTCCTTGCTTAGATACTTTCTAAACTCTTGGAACACTCCAAACTAACGTACTCAAAATCGGCATTTTTCACCCCATTTTGCCCCCCATTTTTGCCTGAATTACGGCTAAACCCAAAAGAGGAATTGAGCCAATTGCGGAATTGGCGGTAACCAAATCACCAATTGTGGTAGTCCATAAATTAGCAGGGCTCATTTTACCTGCAGCACTATTTTCAATTCCAACAGAATTCACAGAATTATCTTCAACGCAGTAAACTGATTTTTGAGCATAGTTGTCGAACCAATTATTTCCAGTAATGCCATTCATTGCAGGTACAGACCCAGTATAGACAGAAGCATGGCCCACTGCGGTCACTGTTGGTACATAAGGAATCATTGTAAAGTCACAAGTTGATCCTTCATTCACTAATCTTAAAAAACCATTACTGCCAAAATAAGCTTTGAATTTATTAATATAGTCCCATCTCATTTGATCCACCATAATTCCCACCACTAATTTAGGTTTGCTATTTGTAGAGGTTTTGGTAGCATTTTGAGCTATTGCACCAAAGCTTAATAAAGTGCAAAGGAGGAAGCTATTGAATTTCATAGTTTGAATGTTTATTGCTTGTGCAAATTACACTTATTTATTAAGCCCAAAAAGACAAAAAATGATTAAATTTGCATGAATAATTAATAATATATATGGCAGATATTTTTGAAAGGTTAATCAAGAACTATGGACCAATTGGTCAACATCGTGAAAGAGCACATGGTTATTTTGCCTTCCCTAAATTAGAAGGGGAGATTGGCTCTAAAATGAAATTTAGAGGTCAAGAAATGATTGTTTGGAGCTTGAATAACTATTTAGGCCTTGCCAACCATCCAGAAGTTCGTAAAGCGGATGCTGATGCAAGTGCACAATATGGTTTGGCCCTGCCAATGGGTGCGAGAATGATGAGTGGAAATAGTGATCTGCATGAGCAGTTGGAAAGAGAATTAGCTGAATTTGTACATAAGGAAGATTCTATCTTAATGAACTATGGATACCAAGGTATCATGAGTGCCATCGATGCGATCTGTGGTAGACATGATGTAGTGGTATATGATGCAGAATGTCATGCATGTATAATTGATGCTTTAAGAATGATCCCAGGACACCGATTTGTATTCAAGCACAACGATGTGGAAGATTGCGAGAAGCAATTATTAAGAGCGCAAGCTTTGGTGGATAAACAACAATCTGGTGGTGTATTAGTGATCACAGAAGGTGTGTTTGGTATGGCAGGTGATCAAGGAAAATTAAAAGAAATTGCTGCATTAAAGAAGAAAGTGCCTTTCCGTTTATTAGTAGACGATGCGCATGGTTTTGGTACCTTAGGTAAGACTGGCGCTGGTGCTGGTGAAGAACAAGGATGTCAAGACGAGATAGATTTATACTTCTCTACTTTTGCAAAGAGTATGGCATCTATTGGTGCATTCATGGCAGGACCTAGAACTATTATTGATTATATCCGTTATAATATCCGTTCTCAAATCTTTGCTAAGAGTTTGCCTATGCCTTATGTGGTGGGTAACTTAAAGCGTTTAGAATTATTAAGATCAAAGCCTGAATTAAAAGATAATTTATGGAAGAATGCTTTGGCTCTACAAAATGGCTTAAAAGCAAAAGGTTTTGATATTGGTAAAACCGATTCTGTAGTAACTCCTGTTTACATGAAAGGTGGAGTAGAAGAAGCTACTGCAATGGTAATGGATATAAGAGAGAATTATAAAATCTTCTGTTCAATTGTGGTATACCCTGTAATTCCTAAAGGACATATCATTTATAGATTAATTCCTACTGCAGTGCATACACAAGAAGAGATTGATTTAACATTAAAAGCATTTAGCGAGACAAAAGCGAAATTAGATGCTGGAGCTTATAAGGTTTCAGAGATCCCAGATATGGCCAATAAATAAATTGAAAATGAGTCTCCAAAAGAGACTCATTTTTTTATGTCATTAGTTGAAATAATCAACCTGATCTTGTTCCTTTTTAAGCATTTCTATACTTACATTTAATTCAAATCCAATTAAAAGGATTAGTGCATTGATGTAAATTAAAGTCATTACAATTAACACCGTTCCAATAGATCCATATACTTTATTGTAAGCGCTGAAGTTGTTTACCCAATAGGAGAAACCTATTGTTGTGACTAACATTAAGAAGGTAGATAATAATGCGCCAGGAGATAATAGGGGCCATTTCTCTTTAATATGAGGTGCGTATTTATATATAAATGCATTTCCATAAAATAGAAGTAAAACAATCACTAACCATCTAAGGGTATTCCAATATGGCACAATCGCTTTTTTCTTGATATCAAATACTTCTCTCAAAACAATGGCTAATTGGTCTTGGCCAATCAGCACTATCAAACTTGCAAAGACCAATAAGAATAAAATTAAAGTCAATCTTAAAGCACGCATTCTTTGATGTAAGAAGAAGGGTTTGTTCTGCATGATAGATTTATCGAAGCTTCTAATGATACCTGTCATTGCATTTGAAGCATAAAAAAGTAATAAGATAAAACCAAATGAAAATATACCTACATGCTTACTTAATAAGTCGTTGATGATTTCTGAAATAAATCTATAAGTACTGGAGTTGGGAGAAATATCTTTAAAAATAGATAATATCTGTTTTTTAGCTTTTAAAGTTTTAGGGAAGTAAGGAATAATTGAAAATAAAAACAATAAACCTGCAGGTAGTGCCATAATCAAGTTAAAAGAAATGGCAGAAGCGCGATCATATAATCCAATCGTATTCAATTGCTTGGTTAAGAACTTAAAAATTTGATAAAGATTGATCTGTTGAAATCCAGGCACACGAATGCCTTTTGCTTTTCTTTTCAAAAAATGAAAAATAGGCAATAATAATAATCTAATAAATGTGGCTATTTGTTTTAACTTTTTCAAATAATTAATTATTTGGCTTGTTGTGCTTTTTTCTGTTGATAGATATCCAATTGTTTTTGATATTCCTTCGCAAATTGATTATGCTCTTCGTAAGTGCTACTAAAATGATGATATCCACTAAAATCTGCTTTAGCAACAAAGTATAAATAATTTGTAGAAGGAGCATCCAATACAATATCGATGGTTTTGGGAGATGGTGTACAAATAGGGCCAGGTGGTAAACCACGATGGTTGTATGTATTGTAAGGAGATGGATTACTCAAGTACTTTTCATAGATTCTTGTTAATCCAAAATCTTGCATAGCAAATTTAATGGTTGGGCAGGCTTGTAAGGGCATGCTTTTTTTAATTCTATTTTGATATACGCTAGCTATCAAACTTTTATCAGAATCGTAATTGGTTTCTTCTTCTACAATAGATGCCAATGTATACACTTCATTTATGCTCATGCCTTTTTTAACGGCTTTTTGTTGTCTATCTTTTACAGACCAAAAATGAGCTGTATTAGCCTGCATTTTCTGAAGGAATTTAGGAATAGGGGTACTCCAATAAAATTCATAAGTATCAGGAATGAATAAACTTAGTAATTGTGTAGTGTCGGTATTGAATGCAGCTAGAGAATCATTGCTGTTAAAATAACTTGCACAATATGCGCTATCTAAATCGAAGGTTTTGCCTACTAAAGCAGCTAATTCTGCTCTTGTTCTGACTTTGTTTAATATGAATTTGACAGTTGCTTGTTGATTATTTCGAAGCATTCTGATTAAACCGAGTAAGTTGGTTTTACTTTTAACTAAGTACCTTCCAGGTTTAATTTTTTCTTCTACTTTAAACACTTTGGCCAATATTAAAAAGCTTGGCTTGTCATAAATAATTTTTTTGGCAACTAAACTATCTGCCAATTGATCCAAACCCTCTGCTTTGTATTCGAAATGTGCTTTTTCTCCACTAAAATGGGTGCTCTTTACTAACACTACATAAGACAGGTAGGCTGCTATGATAAATACGGTAAGGTAGATTAGCTTTTTCATCACAACTAAAATACAATAAAAATCCCCACCAAGAGAAGGGTGGGGACAAATAGCTTTATGCTAAAAATTTATTAAGAATTATCTTATTTCTTAGAAGAATCTACTGGAGTTGGGGCAACTGGAGCTGCTTGAGTAGGTGCAGTTGTAGTAGAAGTGTTTACTTTCTCTAAAATGCCTTTTTCTGAACCAGTAGTACCACCTTTAAGGAACATAGTTGAAGTCATAGCCAAAACAGCAATTACTGTAGCAAAAATCCAAGTGCCTTTTTCTAAAACATCAGTAGTTTGCTTAACACCCATGAAATTATTAGTTAAACCACCTACGTTGGCGTTTAAACCACCCCCTTTAGGATTTTGGATCAATACCATAAAACCTAAACCGATACAAGCTGCGATAATCAATATGATAAATAAAGTAATCATTATTTCTTTTGTTTTAATTGTTCTATACGAGACGCAAAATAAACGGATTTTTCAGGAAAAATAAAACTTAATTTAGAATAAGTGTCAATTGCCTTGCGTTTATTGCCCTGTTTTGCCCATATTTCGGCCATAGATTCGGTAATAACATCTTCTGCTTTATTGGCTTTTTCGGCTATTGCGGTGATGATTTTCTCCTGTTCTTCGACAATTTCTGTTGTTTTTTGCTCTAAATCGGCATGTTTAAGCACTTTAAGCCAGGCTGTAAAGCTTCTCAA
Organism: Sediminibacterium sp.; assembly: GCA_023256555.1. Classification (GTDB taxonomy): domain Bacteria; phylum Bacteroidota; class Bacteroidia; order Chitinophagales; family Chitinophagaceae; genus Sediminibacterium. Next base: position 4,935 of record JALRFB010000064.1, read on the forward strand.
TTGTTTTGTGAATTTGTCCTGAGGTATTCTGGAAAGGTCAATTTCTATGCCTTGTTCAGCAAAATAGTCCTTTTGAAGCATTGGATGTGTTTCATGCTCAAAACTCAATAACTCTTCTTTTATTGGTTCTTGAAACTGTGCAAGTTGCTCAGAGAGTATATTGGTTAACTTTTCAGGCGTCTCATTATTTTCATTACTTGGTTTAACCTGAATCCATTGGTTCAGATGCAATGCAGATGGGAAGAAATTGGTTGTTTTCTGTAATTGTGCTTCAAAAAGGGGGGAGGCTTCCAATTGGTATTTTTTAGTCAATAACAAATTGGCACTCGCACTAAAAGGATATTGCTGATTCATTTCTTCAAGCTTACTTGTTTCTACCTTATCAAAGTCAGTTGCTCCTGTCCACTGCGTTAGTAAGGTTTGTAATGCTAGTTCCTTCATATTCACTACCAGTTTGAAAAAATTTGATTAAAAATGTCGTCGCTAATATTACGAACAATATCATCTATTAATTGTGCTTCTGCTTGACTTAAACTAAGGTTAGCAGAAAAGTCAAAATTTCTACTTACATCAAATTCTTGTTCTTTATTCTCTAAGGTTTTCTTTAATACCACATGAACAGTTACAGTAAGACGATTGGTACTTGCTTGTCTATCACTTACACCGACTGTTTGAGTGGGATCGTAATTAGTAATAGTAGCAAAAATTTGATAATGCGCATCATCACTATTGGTTCTTGTTAGTTTTGTTTGACCAAGAATTTTTTGCTGTAATTTATCTGTTAACAAAGGTGCCAATTGTGGATTTACATATCTCGCTTTGTTTTCGATAAATCCAATCTTAATTGTTTTTACATTCTCAGGTATTACAGCATCTTTGAAGCTATATATACCACAGCTTGTAATTGCTATGACAAAGAAAAGGATCAGTGTAATATTAATATGTGAAATCTTATTCTTCAATGTCGTATTCTTTAATTTTTCTATACAATGTTCTCTCACTTATGCCTAAATCAGTGGAAGCGTCTTTACGTCTTCCCTTATGCTTTTTTAAGGCTTTTAAAATTAACTCTTTTTCTTTATCCATGATGTTTAAAGATTCGTCAATCTCGTAATGTGTGGGAATTTCAT
>JALRFB010000065.1 GCA_023256555.1 Sediminibacterium sp.
TCACCATAGTACCATTCAAATCAAATAAAAAAGCCTTATACTTTCTAAGCATTGTTTTTTGTTTAATGAACTACAAAGATTCTCCTGGTACAAATTTTACTTCCACTGTTAATTCAGTCAATGTTTTACCTCCTTTCATATTGGCCATCATTTGAACAAAAGCCAATTTCCCTAACTCATAACCACTTGTTTCTACATAACTAATTTTTGGGTGATATAAATTAGGGATAAATCCATTACTAATTCCTATCACTCCCAGTTGAGAAGGTACTTTTATCTCTAATGCTTGTACTGCTTTCATAACACCTATCAATACTTCATCGGTCATTGCAAACACCGTATCAGGCTTTTGAGTTTTATCATATTGCTTTCTAAATAGAGCTTCTGCTTCTGCACTGCTTGATGCATTGACATAAGTACAATGAACTTTAGGTGCATAGGTTTCCATAAAATTTTGAAAAGCATTTTTTCTTTTTTGGCTAATGGATAATCCAGCATCACCAAAAATGGCTAGAACTTTTTTAGCGTTTCTTTTAATGATTTCTTCCGCTGCAATAATTGCACAGCGTTCATCTGCCATTCTTACTTTAGTGAACTTATTGTCTTTTGGAACAATATCAAAAAACACTACAGGAATTTCTTTCTCTGTCATCTTTTGATAAGTCTCTAAATTTTCTGCGTTTGCAGACAAACATGCAAATACACCAGACACTCTATTCTGTCTAAAAATTTTCAAGTTATCTAATTCAATCTCTGGTTGATTACTTGATTGTAAAATCATTAATGCATATCCATTCTTTCTACTTTCTTCTTCTACAGCTGCAATAAAACTATCATAAAATAAATTAGATATAGCAGGCACAATCACTCCGAATATTTTACTACTCTGAGTTCTTAATTGAATTGCATATGCATTGGGTTCATAATCCAAACTATTGGCTAATGCATGTACTTTGGCTTTGGTGGCTGCAGAAATATCTGGATGATCTTTTAAAGCTCTCGAAACTGTAGAGATGCTCAATTGTAATTGTTGTGCCAACAATTTGAGTGTAGTATTGGTCATATGCAATCAGTTGATGCATAAAAATATGTAAAAGTTTCACAAATTTTATCGCAATCGTTTGAAATTTTTTTAAACCTCTTTTAAAATGTATATTTTTTTATTGAATATATTTTTATTGGTAATTCCTGAAACTCTTTAACCATAAGGGTTTTGTTTAATTTTAGATCTTTTTTTCAGGCTTATTCCCTAACAGTTGTTTGCTATTTTGGAAAAAAAGTTAAAAATTTTTTAACAAAAAATGTGTGGAATATCAAATTAGTGTATTTTGTACACGCTTAATAAACCAATAAACTGCCAATTATGAATTTCAAAATTGTTAAGTCCTCTTTTATAGGACTGTTCGTTGGCTTGATCGCATTGAATGCACAAGCTCAGAACAAAACAGTTACAGGTAAGGTTTTAGATGCAAAAGATGGTTCTCCAGTTGCAGCAGCTTCTGTTGTTGCTAAAGGAACTTCTTCAGGTGCAAAAACTGCAGCTGATGGATCTTTTGCCATTACTGTACCTTCTTCTGTAACTAAATTAGTTGTCTCTTCTGTAGGTTATTCATCTAAAGAAGTAGATGCAAACGGAACTGTTACTGTATCATTAAACCAAACTAGCACTCAATTAGAAGAAGTGGTTGTTGTAGGTTATGGTACTCGTAAAGTAAAAGACGCGACAGGTGCTGTTGTTTCTTTGGGCGAAAAATCTTTCAACAAAGGTGTGATCGCTTCTCCAGAACAATTGTTACAAGGTCGTACTGCTGGTGTTAACGTAACTAACAACTCTGGTGAACCAGGTGGTGCGGTTAACATTACAATTAGAGGTACTTCTTCAGTAAGAAGTAACAACAACCCATTATATGTGGTTGATGGTGTGCCTTTATATGGTGGTGGAATGACTGGTACTGGTATTTCTGTTGAAGGTTCAACTACAGCAAGAAACCCATTATCTTTCATCAACCCTAACGACATCGAAAACATCTCTATCTTAAAAGATGCGTCTTCTGCAGCTATTTATGGTGCTAGAGGTGCGAATGGTGTTGTATTGATTACTACAAAGTCTGGTAAAGGTAAGCCTAGCTTAACTTTCAATGCTACTACATCTGTTTCTACAACTGCTAAGCGTTACGATTTAGCTAGTCCACAAGAATTTATGTATGGTATTAAGAAAACTTTACAAGATGCGGGTATTGATGTTTCTGCAGTAGGTGGAAATGACAAAGGTTACAACACTGACTGGCAAGATAAAGTTTTCCGTACTTCGGTATCTCAATCTTACAACTTAGGTTGGGGTTATTCTAACAGCAAGACTTCTTTAAAATTAAACGGATCTTTTGATGACCAACAAGGTATCATCAAGACTCAAGGTTTAAAGAGAATGACTTTTGGTTTGAAATATTCTAATCAATTGACTTCTAAGTTAAAATTAGATTTGACTGTAAACCAATCTCAAGTAAAAAATAGCTATGCTCAAGTAACTAATAACGCAGGTTACCAAGGTTCTTTGATCGGTGCTATGATTGCTTATAATCCTACTTTCCCTGTATACGCTCCAAACGGTACATGGTTTGATAACCAAGATGGTAACAGAAACCCTGTTGCTATTTTAGAAGGTTTCAAAGACAATGATACTTACAACAAATTGTTGACTAATATCTCTTTGACTTATAAGTTATCTGAAAATTTATCTTATAAAGTAATTTATGGTGTTGAAAACGGTTCAACAGAGCGTTTGACTTTTGTTGATCCTCGTTTAGGATCTGCATATAACCAAGGTAATATTTCAATCCGTAACAAGCAATACCAAAATAGTTCTTTATTTGGTCGTGGTAGAGCTGCACAACAATTCTTAAATCAAAATAGTTCATTGATCGAAAATACTTTGAACTATGACAAAACATTTAAGAATGGTAATAGCTTACAAGCTTTAGCTGCCTTCTCTTATCAAAAAACTACTGACTACTATAGAGCTTCACAAAGATGGGGTGCAACTGGTGCTACAGCAATGAGCACTAACTGGGCTTCTTACCAAGGTGGATCTACTGATGTATATGGTGATAGTACTCAAGTTGAGTTACAATCTTATTTCTCTCGTGTGAACTACACAATGAAAGATAAATACATCTTCTCTGCATTAGCGAGAATTGATGGATCTTCTAAATTCAGTAAGGGTAACAAATACGGTACCTTCCCTGCATTTGGTTTCAAATGGAGAGTATTAGAAGAAGGATTTGCTCAAAAAACTTTGGGTAATTTATTCTCTAACTTCGATGTTAGATTAAACTATGGTGTAACTGGTAACCAAGAGTTCCCTGCTTATGCTTCTTTAGCTTTAAAACAAGCTGACTACAATGGTGGTAGCCAAGTAATCACTAACTCTAATCCTAACTTGAGATGGGAAACTACAACAACTGCTGGTGCTGGTGTTGATTTCGCTATGTTCAACGGAAGATTAAATGGTAGTGTGGATTATTTCGATAAGTCTACTAAAGATTTATTATTCTTAATCAGCTATCCTCAACCAGCTGCATCTGCAGATCGTTGGGTAAACTTACCAGGTAATGTAAAAAATACTGGTGTGGAAGTTAGCTTAGATTATCAATTAATTCGTCCTGCATACAAAGGTGCTTTCGGATGGGATGTTGCTTACAACATGTCTTTCTTAAAGAACAGAGTGGAAGGATTTGGATCTACAGTAGTGAACACTGGTGAAGTTTCTGGTCAAGGTTTGACTGGTGCTTATGCTCAAACAATTCGTGACGGATATCCTTTATTCACATTCGTAATGCCAACTTTCTTAAGATTTGATGCTTATGGAAACGGTGTTTATGCAAATGGTGCTAAGGATGAATTACAAGGAAGTGCATTACCAACATTCAATGCTGGTTTAACAAATAGTTTCTCATACAAAAAATTAACAGCTAGTGTATTCTTTAACGCTGTGACTGGATTCTACGTATATAACAACACTGCAAACGCATTATTGTTAAAAGGTAGCTTAAAGACAGCGCATAACGTAACTAGAGATGTGGTTTACAGTATTGAGAATTCAATTAACCCAGGTAACGTTTCTACTCGTTTCTTAGAAAAAGGTGATTATATCCGTTTAGCAAATGCTACATTAAGCTATGCAGTAGATGTGAAGAAAGGTTCTTTCATTAAAGGATTGAACTTGACATTGACTGGTCAAAACTTAGCATTGTTCACTAAATATTCTGGTTTAGATCCAGAGGTGAACGTTGATAAGTCTAGAAACGGTGTACCTTCTCGTGGATTTGACTATACAGCAACTCCAAGAGCTAGAGTTATCACATTCGGTATCAACGCTCGTTTTTAATTTCATAAATAACTAATACACATGAAAAATAATTTTATCAAACAAACAGCCATCTACGCTACTGCTATTGCAGTTAGTTTGGGAGCAGTTTCTTGTTCTAAATTGGACGAGAAAGTGTTTGGTTCTAAATCAATTGCTACAGCATCAGCTGGTGCTTCTACTGCAGATTTGGCCTCTGTTTACGGCCAATTGAACCAATTGTCTGGTCAATATGGTTGGCATGCATTACAAGTACACTCTACTGATGAGTTACTTGGACCAACTCGTGGTACTGACTGGGATGACTTCGGTACTTGGAGAAAAATCCATTTGCACGCAGTAGATGGTGCACATAACCAAATTTTCGATACTTGGAATGGATTGAATGGTGCATTGTTCCAAGCTACATTGGTTGCAGAAAAATCTACAGGTGCTTCACAAGCAGAAGGTAAGTTTTTAAGAGCTTTCTTCGCAACTCAAATTATGGATATTTACGGACAGGTACCTTACCGTTCTGCAGCTGCAGGTCCAGATGATATTCCAGAAGTTAAAACAAGAGCACAAGCTTATGATTGGATTATGACAGATTTAGATGCTGCTATCGCTGCTTTACCAACATTTGGTACAGGTGCTGATATGCATAAAGCAAATAAGCAAGCTGCACAATTCTTAAAAGCTCGTTTATTATTGAACAAAGCAGTTTACAAAGCTTCTCCAACTGCTCCAGCAGGTCCTTATACTTTTGATGCTGCAGATATGAATGCTGTAGTTTCTTTAGTAGATGCGATCACTGCTAGCGGTAAGTTCAAGTTATCTACTTCTTATTGGGATAACTTTAAATGGGATAACTATACTGCATCAACTGAGTTGATCTTATCAAGAGCAACAAATGGTGCTGGTAAAGCTACTCAAACTGGTGGTAACACTGGAGTAACTTGGGCTACTGGTATGGGAACACACTACAACCAAGCATTCTCTGGTTGGAATGGTTTCACTACTACATCTGATTTCTATAATTCATTTGATGATGGTGATAAAAGAAAATATGATTCTTTAGGTAAAATGACTGAAGTATCTGGTTTCAATGCAGGTTTCTTAGCAGGTCAACAATACAAATATGTTGATGGCAAGAAAGTTATTGTAAAAGACCGTTCTGGTTCTCCATTAGTATTCACTCCTGATGTGTCTTTATTCTTCTCTACAGAGTCTAAAGGTATCAGAACAATGAAATATCCTTTAAGAGGAGATCAAATGGGCTTCAACGAAGAAAACGAATTTGTAATCTTCCGTTATGCAGATGCGATGTTAATGAAAGCTGAAGCTATCTCTCGTGGCGCTAGTGCTACAGGTGGTGAAACTGCATTATCAATTGTAAATGCAATCAGAGCTCGTTCTGGTGCAAAAGCATTGACAGCAGTAACATTAAACGATATCTTAGCTGAAAGAGGTCGTGAATTATACTTAGAAGGTACAAGAAGATCTGACTTAATCCGTTTTGGTAAGTTTAACGATCCTGTGATCGAAAGACCAAACAAATCTGATGCATTCAGAGTGGTTTATCCAATTCCTAACCAAGCAGTTTCTTCAAACCCTAATTTGAAGC
>JALRFB010000066.1 GCA_023256555.1 Sediminibacterium sp.
CAGAAGAGTTAGAGCGTTTTGGTTGTAAGGATAAAATTGTTTCTTTCATTTTGCCATTGGGTTATTCATTTAATTTAGATGGTAGCATGATGTATATGACATTTGCTAGTTTGGCAATTGCACAAGCCTATGGCATCCATTTAGATATGGGTACACAATTAACCATGTTATTGGTATTAATGTTAACTAGTAAGGGAATTGCTGGAGTACCAAGAGCATCCTTAGTGGTTGTAACTGCTACATGTGCGATGTTCCATATTCCACCAGAAGGGATTGCATTGATTTTACCCATTGACCATTTTTGCGATATGTTTAGAACTGCCACCAATGTATTGGGAAATAGTTTAGCCACTTCTGTTGTAAGTAAATGGGAAGGATCTTTAGAATCTCCACAACAGTCTTAAAATATTTTCATGCTTACATTATTAGAAGTATTTCATTGGAGTCAATTATTACAACCTCAGTTTTATATTGAGCATGGTGGATTATGGTTAATTCTATTTGTTGTATTTGCAGAGACTGGATTATTTGCAGGATTTTTCTTGCCTGGAGATAGTTTATTATTTGTTGCCGGAATATATGCCGGTCCACTGGCTGCTGAATTGATACCTTCTAATAATGAATGGATTAATTTATTAGTGATTACAGCCTGTATTTCTGTTGCAGGTGTTCTAGGAAATTATGTGGGTTATTCATTTGGGAAGAAAGTGGGTCCAACCATGTTTGATTGGAAAGAAAATCTATTCTTTAAAAAGAAATATTTAGTGCAAGCACAAGAGTTTTATGAGAAGCACGGAGGTCGTGCCATAATCATTGCACGTTTTATTCCTATTGTAAGAACTTTTGCGCCCATCGTTGCAGGTATTGTTAATATGGATAAGCAAAAATTCATGTACAATAATATAGTAGGTTCAATAGTGTGGGTGACTAGTATGGTTTTTGGAGGACATTTTTTACAAACATGGATTTTGGAGCATTTTCAATTTGATTTAAAAAAGCATTTAGAGGTAATTGTTTTGGGTATTGTATTTATTACTACTGCCCCAGTTATCTTTAAAGTAATTACCCACCGTTCAAAAAAAGCGTAGACATGAATCAACAAAGACAAATCGGACTATGGTCACTTCCCGTTTTAGTAGCCGCTTTAGGTTATTTTGTAGATGTTTATGATTTGTTACTTTTCACGATTGTAAGGCAGCCAAGTGTTTTAGCAGTTGGATCAACATTAGATACCATCATAGTAGATAGTGCACATATCATTAATTGGCAAATGAGTGGTTTGTTAATTGGAGGAATACTTTGGGGTATCATTGGAGATAAGAAGGGTAGATTAAAAGTATTATTCGGTTCCATCTTATTATATTCTCTTGCTAATATCCTTACTTCATTTGTACAAAACGTTGATCAATATGCCTATTGCCGTTTTATTGGTGGCATTGGTTTAGCAGGTGAATTGGGTGCAGGAATCACATTGGTTTCTGAAATGCTCCCTAAAAATAAAAGGGGTATTGGCACATCTATGGTAGCTGGTATTGGATTGTTTGGCGCAGTCTTTGCGTATTTCACTTTTCAATACACCAAAGATTGGAGATTATGTTATCAAATTGGTGGTGGCTTAGGTGTTTTCTTATTGATATTAAGAGTTAAAGTTGCAGAATCCTTTATGTTTGAATCTACAAAATTAGAGCACATTCAAAAAGGTAATTTTTTCATGTTCTTGAATAACTCAAAGCGTTTCTCTAAATACATTAAAGCCATTTTAATTGGTTTACCTACTTGGTTTGTTATAGGTGTTTTAGTTAACTATAGTAATAAATTTGCTTCAGCTAAATACGGAGAAAATTTAATCGATTCTGGAAGAGCCATCATGTTTGCTTATATCGGTATAGCAACAGGAGATTTAGTCATTGGCTATGTGAGTCAATATTTTAAAAGTAGAAAGAAAGCCTTACTAGTATTTTATATTATGAATACATTGGGTATGGTATTATTCTTTAGTGCATTTAATGATTCAGATGATCGTATGTATGCTATCTGTGCATTTTTAGGATTTAGTACTGGCTATTGGGCCATTTTTAATCAAATGGCTGCAGAACAATTTGGCACCAATTTAAGAGCCACTGCAGCAACCACTATTCCCAATATGGTGCGTGGTGCATTACCATTAATCATTTTTTGTTTTTAGATATTTTACAAAAAAGTCTTGGCTGGACTATAATACAAAGTGGTATTTTAACTGGAGCCATTGTAATGGGTATTACTTTAATAGCATTTGTATTTACAGAAGAGACATTTCATAAAGATTTGGATTATTTAGAACACGATAATCCATTGCCTTAATAGCATTATACATAATTTATGCGCCTTCTAATTATTCGTCTTTCCTCTATTGGAGATATTGTTTTTACCACAGCTGCAATACGTTGTGCGAAAGAACAAATTCCGGGAGTGGAAATACATTTCTTAACAAAGAAATCTTTAAAGGCAGTAACAGAAGCTAATCCATATATCGATCATTTTCATTATCACGATAACAATTTAGCTGAAACCATTGCTTCCTTAAAAGCGGCTAATTTGGATATGGTCATCGACCTGCATAATAATTTTAGAACTTTTCGAATTAAAAAAGCTTTGGGTCTTCCCACGCATACTTATAAAAAATTATCTTTTCAAAAATGGATACTCACTAGGTTTGGTTGGAACTTACTTCCTGACACACATATAGTAGAGCGAAGTTTGGATCCATTAAAAGTATTGGGTGTGCAAAATGATGGAAAGGGAATGGATTATTTTATTCCAACTTCAGTCGGCTTAAAAGCAAATGATCTTCCAACTTCACATCAAGCTGGCTATATCGCATTAGTCATTGGTGCGTCTTATGCTACTAAGAGAATGCCGGTAGAACAATTAATACAATTATGCGCATTGATACCTGTGCCCATTGTTTTAATTGGAGGAAAAGAAGATACCCAAGAAGGAGAGCAACTTGCCAATACTGATAAAGTCAAAATATATAATGCTTGCGGAAAATTTAATTTACATGAATCTGCATTATTAGTGAAAGGGGCTAAAATGGTGATCTCTAATGACACAGGTTTTTTACATATAGCTTGCGCATTTCATAAAAAGACCATTGCTATTTGGGGAGCAACCACACCGGCATTACAAGTGTCGCCTTATTATGCAGCAGCCGATTTAGCAGGGGGAAAAGAAATGACTTACAATTCCATTGTGCCCAATTTGCCTTGTCAACCTTGTTCTAAATATGGAACCAAAACTTGCCCACAAGGACATTTTGCTTGTATGAAAAAACAAGACTTATCTTTTATCGCGAACAAAGCGATGCAGTATTATAAAGAAGCATAAAAAAAGGGTCCTGATTGCTCAGGACCCTTTGATATTTTCATGAGTCCACTGTGTGAGACTCATTGGGGAATTTTATAATGTTTTTAAAACATCGTTCATGCTTCTTACAGCATCTGCGCTCTTATTGAAAGCAGCTTGTTCGTCTGCAGATAAATCCATTTCAACGATCTTCTCCCAACCGTTCTTGCCAATCACCACAGGAACGCCTAAGCAAATATCTTTTTGACCATATTCGCCGTTCAAGCTTACGCAACAAGTAAATAATTTCTTCTCGTCACGCACAATGCTTTCCACCAATGCAGCTCCAGCAGCTCCTGGTGCATACCAAGCTGAAGTGCCTAGTAACTTTGTTAAAGTAGCACCGCCTACCATCGTATCAGCAATGATTTTTTCTTGTTGTTCTGCATTCAAGAACTTCGTTACTGGAATGCTATTCCAAGTAGCGTGCTTGATTAAAGGGATCATTGTAGTATCACCATGACCACCAACTACTAATGCATTTAAATCTGCAGGGCTGCAGTTTAAAGTAGTGCTTAATTGATATTTAAAACGAGCGCTATCTAATGTACCACCCATTCCAATAATTCTATTTTTTGGTAAGCCAGTAGATTGCAATGCTAAATAAGTCATCGTATCCATTGGGTTACTAATAACAATAATAATCGCGTTAGGAGAATGCTTTAAAATGTTTTCACAAACACCTTTTACAATACCAGCGTTAGTGCCAATTAATTCTTCTCTTGTCATCCCTGGTTTACGAGGTAAACCTGAAGTAATTACTACTACGTCAGAGTTAGCAGTTTTTGAATAATCATTCGTGCTACCAGAAATTCTAGTATCAAAACCTAATAATGCAGCTGTTTGCATCATGTCTTGTGCCTTACCTTCTGCAAAGCCTTCTTTGATGTCTAATAAAACCAATTCACTTGCTAATTCTTTGCGAGCAATATTGTCTGCACATGTAGCGCCTACTGCACCTGCTCCAACAACGGTAATTTTCATAAAATGTATATTTTTAATAAGAGGATGATTTTCCGGGGCAAAGTTAGTTATTTACTATCTATATTTTTAAGCAATTCAAATACTTCTGCGCCTTTTTCGTATACTTTTTTCAATTGATTTTTCTCATAAATAGCCACAAAAGGAGTCATGGTTGGTCTGAAAAAGCTTGGTAGCGTGAATTCAGGGTCTCTGCCAATGATAATATTGGGCTTACCCACCATATTGTATTTTTCAGCAAATTTTTTGATGGACGGCATGTCTTTATAACTATCCCAGATCATTAAAACATTTTTAAACTTGTCTGCATATTTATTGATCTCTGCCGCTTCGTGTTCGCAATGAGGGCAGTCTGGGCTAAAAATAATGATCATTTGATACTTGTACTTTGGCAAATCTCTATTGGTAATTTCTTTGCCACCTACAGACACTATTTTAAAATTGGGTAAATTTTTATCTCTTTGAAAAGGAGCATTGGGGTCTGTTTGTGCAGTTGCACTTAATAAAACAACACTACATAAAAGGGTTAAAATGTATTTCATAGGTTTATTTTTTCTCGCCTTCCATCATACGCATGGCTTTGGCGTCTTGTAAAAATTCTGATGCGAATATAAATTTATTGAGTAGTTCGTTCTTACTGTAAATAATGTCTTGATTGGTACCTTCCCATTCTTTTTTGCCTTGATGTAAATACAAAATATGATTACCAATTTCCATCACACTATTCATGTCATGTGTTACCACTAGGGTAGTGATATGGTATTCTTTGGTAAGGTCTTCGATTAATTTATCAATGACCATCGAAGTCTGTGGATCTAATCCAGAATTGGGTTCGTCACAAAATAGATACTTAGGTTCCATTACAACTGCTCTTGCTAAGGCAACTCTTTTTTTCATTCCACCACTAAGTTCTGCAGGAAATTTAGCGTTTACTCCTTCCAAATTTACTCTCGATAAAATCTTATTTACTTTCGCCAATTTTTCATCAGCATTCAGCGTAGAAAACATATCTAATGGGAAACGAACATTTTCTTCCACTGTCATAGAATCAAATAAAGCATTCCCTTGGAAAAGCATGCCAATATTATTGCGTAATTCTTTTCTTTCTTCTTTTGACATGGCCCCTAAATCAATCCCATCAAAAAATATATTGCCATTGTCTGCTTGTATAAGATCAACAATGCATTTCGTGAGAACTGTTTTACCACTTCCACTTGCACCAATAATTAAATTACACATACCTGGCTTAAACTGTGCACTAATATCCTCTAAGATAATTTTAGTGTCAAATTTTTTGCTGATATGTTTAATCTCAATCATATTATTTTGATAATGGTTCTTGAAGACTTAATAGATCTTCAAATGTATCTCTTCTGCTAATTAATTTCGCATTGCCATTTTCTATTAAAACTTGAGCAGGCTTATATCTTGCATTATAATTGCTCGCCATTTCGTACCCATAAGCACCTGCATTATAAAACACTAATAAATCACCTTCTTCAATAGTTGGAATAGGACGGTCCCATGCAATAGTATCCGTCTCACAAATATTTCCTACTACTGCATATTCTTGCAATGGTTTATCAGGATGGGTTAG
>JALRFB010000067.1 GCA_023256555.1 Sediminibacterium sp.
ACCATAGATTGGTTGATTGTCCAGTTACCTGTGATTTCCCAAACCCAATCTTTGTTTCTGATAATCTTATAAGCTAATTGAGCTTCAATACCCTTATTAGTTACTTTACCAGCATTGATTTGTTGAGAAGTATAACCAGTTGAAGGATCCAAATCTCTATTCAAGATTTGATCATTAGAAACTCTTTGGTATAAAGTGATATCTGTACTTAATCTACTTTGGAAGAACTTACCCTCAATACCAGTCTCTGCTTCTGCCATTAACTCTGGCTTCAAGTTTGGATTTGGTAAGAAGTTAGGAATAGTGTTGGTATTAATTACCGCACCAGATGCAGTCACGAAGTTTCTAGTAGAAATGCTTAAAGCAGATCTTGTAGAATAAGGACCAGGGAAGTTCGCTGCAGTTGAATAACCCACACGTACTTTTAAGTAGTTAATATTCTTTTTATTTCTTAAGAATTCTAAAGCTTCAGTTGGAATAAATGAAGCACTTACATTTGGATAGAACACGCTTCTGTTAGCAGCTTCCAAAGTTGAAGTCCAGCTATTTCTTCCACCGACTACTAAGTATGCATATTGTTTATATCCTAAAGTAGCAGATCCAAATGCACCTATTGAAAGATTCTTTGTTTTGTAGTCCATATCAGCTCCCGCTTCGTTCACGATATCGTGAGTGATAAAGTTAGTATGATCTAATAAACCAAATACCAATTGTTCTTTACTTGTCACACCCATTTGGCTGTAACTTAATTCTCTTGAGTTCACACCAGCTAATACATCTAAATTGAAATCATTGTTGATATCCGTTTTATAAGTAGTAGTTAATGTATGATCTAAGATGGCGTTATTACCAGTAGATGTTCTCATGAAACCTTGAGGATAATAAGTACCCCCTTTGTTTTGAGCATATAATTGGTAGTTAGAATAGTTATCATAACCAAAACGGTATTGAACTTTGATTTTTTGAGTTAAATCATAGTTTAATGAAATTTGACCGTAGTTTCTGCTTACTTTATCTTGAGTAAATGAGTTTTTCAAAGTCCAACGTGGGTTTTGAATATCATTACCATTTCTATAGTAAACATGAGATCCATCAATTGGGTTTTGGTATTCTAAGCCCATTAAATCTACCGCAGTTGGTGTGTACATAACGTCACCATATAAAGATGGGTTAGACGCTGTAGAACCAAATGAAGGAGAAGTTGGTGGAGATTTTACATCTGTTTGAACGTGATTGAATGTACCATTCAAAGTTAACTTGTTAGTTAATTTCATAGTACCACCCATTGAAATATTGTTCTTTAATGAACCATTACCTTCTACGAAACCTTGGTCATCAGTGTAACCGTAGTTGATATTATAGTTTACATTTTGAGCAGAACCTGCAAAGTTAACAGAAGTGTTTTTAGAAGTTCCATCACGGAAGAATCTAGATACGCTATTGTAAAACTTATACTCATATGTCTTGCCAACATATTGTGGAAATGCAGCATTTAAAGCAGCACGAGAATATGGGTGAGGAACTAATGCAGGAGGATCAGTAAATTTCGCTCCCCAGTTAGAGAAGAAAGCCAAACCCTGACTCAAGTCAAAACCACCACCATAAGAAGTATTGTACTCAGGTAAGTTAGCAACTTGGTTGATAGAATAAGATTGCGTTACAGTTACTTCATTTTTCTTTCTAGTTTTTTGAGTAGAACCGTTCTTAGTTGTTACCAAGATTACACCGTTTCTACCTAATTCACCATAAAGCGTTGTCGCACTCAAACCTTTCAATACGTCGATAGACTCAACGTTGTTAGGATCTAAGTCCAAGAAACGGCTAGGTGTATTATTACCATAAGTGAAGTTAGCTTGTTGGTTAGTACCACCATCAAAAGGTACACCATCCACAACCCATAAAGGTTGAGAGTTACCCGAGATAGTGCTCACCGCACGAATAACAACGTTTGTACCAGAACCAGATAAACCACTTGTATTTAAAATGTTTACACCTGGCGCTTTACCGTTTAACAAACGAGCGATATCAATTTCAGGTTTTTGTTCTAAGTCCTTTTTACCAATAGAAGAAACCGCATAACCTAATGCTTTCTTTTCTTTCTTGATACCTAAGGCTGTTACAACCACCTCACTTAAATCTTCTTTCAAAGACTTTAATGTGAAATTTGTTACCGCTTGTGAAGTAGCTTCTTTCTTTTCGAAACCTACACTTGATACTGTTAAAACAGCTCCAGTCTTCACACTAATTCTGAATACACCATTTGCATCAGATAGCGTTCTGTTTT
The DNA here is from genome assembly GCA_023256555.1 of Sediminibacterium sp. GTDB lineage: Bacteria > Bacteroidota > Bacteroidia > Chitinophagales > Chitinophagaceae > Sediminibacterium. Next base: position 2,285 of record JALRFB010000067.1, read on the forward strand.
TTGATGCACTTTTCTCTGTAATAACAGCACCTTCAACTGGAGCACCTTTTTCGTCAGTTACTTTACCAGTTACAGTTGTGTTTTGAGCGATTGCCGCTTGGAAAGAGAAAAACGCAACAAACAAACACCATAATAGTTTTTTTCTCATGTTGTTGTTTAAATTATAGTTAAAAAAATGTCCCCTTTTTTTAAGAACATGCTTATAAATATAAGAAGAATTTGTAAAAAAATTTAACGATATCGTAACATTTGAGGTAATTATTCGTATATCATAACTATTTTAATTATAATATGTTTAATTATTTATCTTTAAAAGATTGATTTACAATATATTAATATGATAATTTTTTTATATAACTAACATTAGTGAGTAATATTTTTTGAAAAAAATATTTTTGAACCCCTTTTTTCGGTAAATACTTAAAACAGAACCTATTTTGGCTATTATCTTTATGCTATGAGCAAAGTTAAATCGGCCTTCTTTTGTAATAATTGTGGGTATGAATCCACCAAATGGGTGGGAAAATGCCCTGCCTGTAATGAATGGAACACCTTTACGGAGGAATTAATTGATGCTGGCAAAGAAAAAGAAGCGGGTTGGGATGGTTATAGTAACCAACAAAAGGGTTCTGAGTTAATCGCAATAGACCAGGTAAATAGTACATCTGAAAAAAGAATTGATAGTTCAGATCCAGAATTAAATAGAGTTTTGGGAGGTGGTATTGTTTTGGGTTCTATAGTGCTAGTAGCTGGCGAACCTGGTATTGGAAAAAGCACCTTGTTTTTGCAACAAGGTTTGATGATGAAAAATCAAACCGTTTTATACATTAGTGGAGAAGAAAGTATTCAGCAAATAAAAATGCGCGCGGATAGATTGAATTTAAAGAACGAAAATTTTTATTTATTGGCTGAAACAAGAACCAATGCTATTTTCAAAGCCATCAAAAAATTAAAACCCACTGTATTAATTGTAGATTCTATTCAGACCATCGAATCCAATTTAATTGAAGCAGGTGCAGGTTCTGTTTCACAAATCAAACAATGTGCTGCTGAATTTCAAAGATTCGCAAAAGAAACTGGCACACCTGTTTTCTTGATAGGTCATATTACCAAAGAAGGTTCTATTGCAGGTCCAAAAATTTTAGAACATATGGTGGATACTGTTTTACAATTTGAAGGGGATAGACATTATGCATATAGAATGTTGCGTACTTTAAAAAATAGATTTGGAGGCACAAGTGAATTAGGTATTTATGAAATGACTGGAGAGGGAATGAAAGTAGTCACCAATCCTTCTGCATTTTTAATTGCACAAAGAAATGATTCATTAAGTGGAAGTGCTATTGCTGCAAGCATGGAAGGCATGAGACCTTTATTAATTGAAGTGCAAGCATTGGTTACTCAGAGTGTATATGGTACTCCTCAAAGAACTGTGACTGGCTTTGATTTAAGAAGATTGCAATTGCTTTTAGCAGTATTAGAAAAGCGTGGTGGATTTGCATTTGGCATGAAAGATGTCTTTGTTAATATTGCAGGTGGTTTAAAAATAGAAGACCCTTCTTTAGACCTTGCAGTAATTTTAGCATTACTATCATCTTACGAAGATGTACCATTGCCTCAAGGGATTTGCTTTGCTGGCGAAGTAGGATTGAATGGAGAAATCAGAGCTGTTAATAGAATTCAACAAAGAATTGCGGAAGCTGAAAAATTAGGATTCGAAAAAATATTTATTTCCTCTTTTAATTTAAAAGGCATTGATATAAAAAAACATGCTATAGAAATAATTGCCATTGAAAGAGTAGACCAAGCTTATCAATTATTTTTCTAAAAAATTTACATGCGCTTAATAAAGCAATACCTAGATGCATTTTTACATCTATGGTATCCGCATATTTGTTTGTCCTGTGGGACAGATCAACTTAGAAAGAAAAATGTTTTATGTAATCAATGTATCGATTCATTACCTTTTACCGAATTTGAAAATGATCAAGAAAATCCAATTCAGAAAATTTTTTGGGGAAGGGTTTCTTTCACTTTTGCAAACACATTATTATTTTTTACAAAAGAAAGCATAGTTCAATTATTAATTACCGAATTAAAATATCACCAGAATAAAAAAGCGGGCTGGATGTTAGGTAGATTAATGGGTAATTATATTCAAGAAAAAATGAGCCAGCAAAATATAGATTTTCTCATACCTATTCCCATCACTCCATTTAAAAAAAAGAAAAGGAATTACAATCAAGCCATCTTACTATGCGAGGGAATTCAATCCATCACGGGAATTCCAATATTAGAGGATGTTTTACTTAAGCCCTATTCTTCTGATAGTCAAACCCATAAGGATCGTATAAAAAGAATGGAGACCATTGGCCAAAGTTTTGTGGTAGAACAAGCATGGAAATTATCCAACAAACATATCTTACTGATTGATGATGTGTTAACTACCGGAGCGACCATAGAGGCAGCTGCAAGCATTTTAGATGGATATGATTTAAAAAAAATCAGTGTTTTTACAGCCGCTTATACCATTTAGTCAACTTTTTAGTTTTTTTGATGTTAAATTGTAGTATCTATTAAAACGAATAATTATGAAACTTTTATTAAGTATTATTTTAATGACAGCTATAACAACAATAAATGCTCAAAGTATACATGGCTTTACAGTAAAGGGCATTGACGGAAAAGATATCAAAATGTCTTCCTTTAAAGGAAAGAAAATATTAGTGGTAAACACCGCAAGTAAATGTGGCTATACTCCTCAATATGAAGCTTTAGAAAAAGTGTATGAGCAATACAAAGACAAACTAGTGATCATTGGATTCCCTTGCAATCAATTTGGTGGACAAGAACCCGGCAGCAATGAAGAAATTGTGGCATTTTGTAAAAAGAATTATGGTGTGACTTTCCCATTGGCAGATAAAATTGATGTTAAGGGAGAAAATACTGCTGCTATTTACCAATGGTTAACACAGAAATCAAAAAATGGCGTGGTGGATGCAACTATCAGTTGGAATTTTAATAAGTTTTTGTTAGATGAGAATGGTAAAATGATTGCATACTACCCTAGTAATGTAAAGCCGGATAGCCAAGACATTTTGAGTCATTTAAAATAAGGCGCTTTTCATCAATAGATGCAAATACTTTTCTACACACCAAAAACCGCACCGCGGTTTTTTCTTATCTTCGCTACATGTTATTGCGCGAAGTAATTGGTCAAGAAAAACTCCAACAACAATTGGCAGACATGGTGCAGCATCGAAGGCTGAGCCATGCCATGTTAATGATTGGACCTGAAGGTTCAGGTGCACTTCCATTAGCCATTGCCTTTGCACAATATATAGTAAGTATTCCAAGAGATACAGAAGCTGTAGTGGATATGTTTGCATCACCTGAAACCAATACAGTGTCTGCAACAATCCCTGGGCCTGACGAAATTGAACACCTAGCTTCTTACCAAAGAGCCAAGAGTTTAATGCATCCAGATTTGCATTTTTCTTTTACGAGTATTACGCCGGAAAAATCTGGCAAGAAAAACATTGCTGCCAATTTTATTGAAGAGTGGAGAGAATTTATCAATGGCTATCCATATGGTAATGTTTTTGATTGGTTGCAA
>JALRFB010000068.1 GCA_023256555.1 Sediminibacterium sp.
AATGTTTAAATATTAAAATAAATAAATATATGTATATTAGAACTATAAATTCTTAAATATGGAGCGAAATTAAAGAAGTATGATATAAATCCTTCTTATTTTTTATAAAAATTTCAAGAAAATTATTAAAAATATTAACATTTAAAATTAATATAATATGTATAAATTCACAATGTATTGATTTTCAAATAGCTATTTTTTGGATACACATTTTAACTGGCTATATGTTGGTAATTCAAACCAAAGCAGTCGTCTCCATTTAGTAACTTCGCAGCAACTTTAATCGCCTAAGACATTATTTCATGGAAATCACGGTAAAAACAGCCCAACAACTAAGACTAACAGAAGAAGAGTTTGAATTAATCAAACAAAAATTAGGACGCACTCCGAATTTCACAGAGTTATGTGCATTTAGCGGAATGTGGTCTGAGCATTGCAGTTATAAGAACTCAATTAAGTGGTTAAAAACTTTACCTCGTGATGGCGGAAGAATGTTGGTTGCAGCTGGTGAAGAAAATGCGGGATTAATGGATATTGGAAATGATTATGGAGTAGTATTTAAAATTGAATCACATAATCATCCAAGCGCTTTAGAACCATTCCAAGGGGCCGCGACTGGTGTGGGTGGAATTCAAAGAGATATTTTCACTATGGGCGCACGTCCCATTGCATCTTTAAATAGTTTACGTTTTGGAAAATTAGATGATGCAAAGACAAAAAGATTATTAGCTGGAGTGGTGCATGGTATTGGACATTATGGGAACTGTTTTGGTGTACCAACTGTTGGTGGCGAATTATATTTTGAAGATTGTTATCATACTAATCCATTAGTGAATGCAATGAGTGTGGGTATTGTGAAAGCTGGTAAAACAGTCAGTGCTATTGCATTAGGTAAAGGTAACCCAGTATTTTTTGTAGGTAGTGCAACTGGTAAAGATGGAATTGGAGGTGCAAGTTTTGCTTCTGCAGAAATCACTGCAGATAGCGTGGAAGAATTGCCAGCAGTACAAGTGGGTGATCCATTCCAAGAGAAAAAATTATTAGAAGCTTGTTTGGAAGTAATTGAAACAGGCGGTGTAGTGGGCATGCAAGATATGGGTGCTGCAGGTATTATTTGTTCTACTGCTGAAATGAGTGCTAAAGGACAAGTTGGAATGCGCATCGATTTAGATAAAGTACCTACTCGTCAACAAAACATGAAAGCTTGGGAATTACTATTAAGTGAGAGTCAAGAAAGAATGTTGATGGTAGTAGAGAAAGGTAGAGAAGCAGATGTATTAGCAGTATTTGAAAAATGGGATTTGTCTTGTAGTAATATTGGTGAAGTCACAGATGATGGTTTATTAAACTTTTATATGCATGGACAATTGGAAGCATCTTTACCAGCATATGAATTAGTTTTAGGCGGTGGTGCACCACAATATACTCGTGAATATAAAGAGCCAGCTTATTTGGCTAAAGTGAATGCATTTGATATGAATGCGGTGGCAGATACCACTGATTTAAAAGAAACAGTTGATGCTTTGATTCAATTACCGAATATCGCTTCCAAGCGTTGGGTGTACACGCAATATGATAGCATGGTGGGTGCTGCAAATACTTCTACCAATGCCCCAAGTGATGCTGCTGTTGTTTTAGCAAAGGGTACAGGTAAAGCATTAGCAATGACCGTGGATTGTAATAGTAAATATGTTTTTGCTGATCCATATAAAGGTGCAATGATTGCAGTAGCAGAAGCTGCAAGAAATATTGTTTGTTCTGGAGGAGAACCCATTGGTGTTACAAACTGTTTAAATTTTGGTAATCCTTACGATCCTGAAGTGTATTTCCAATTTGCAAAATCTGTAGAAGGTATGGGTGCTGCATGTAGAAAATTCAATACTCCAGTAACTGGAGGTAATGTGAGTTTCTATAACCAAAATCCAGATGGTCCAGTTTTCCCAACTCCAACCATTGGAATGGTGGGTATTGTTGAAGACATGAAAAACAGAATGACGCTTGACTTTAAAAAAGAAGCTGATCTTATTGTATTACTTGGAGAACAAAGAAATGATATTGGATCTTCTGAATACTTGAATAAAATAAAAGGCGTTACACATTCTACTGCGCCATATTTCGATTTAGAAGAAGAATATGCATTACAACAATTAGTGGCGAAATTAATTAAAGAACATACTATTCAATCTGCACATGATATTAGTGAAGGTGGTTTAATAGTAACTTTATTAGAATCTGCTTATTTCAACAATAAAGGATTTGAAGTAAGTTCAAATAATAGCTCTTTAAGAAAAGATGCTTATTGGCTAGGTGAATCTCAAAGTAGAGTGGTGGTTTCTTGTGATGCCTCATCTCTATCTGCGATTGAAGCTGCTGCAGCAAAAGCTGGTATAAGTGCAACAGTTATTGGTAAAGTGACTAATGGAGCAGTTAAAGTAGAAGGAGAAGATTGGGGAAATATAAGTGTTTGGAAAAACAAGTATGATACTTCTATTGAAAATAAATTAAAATAAAGATTCTTTATTCATGTCAAAACAACCGACAATAGTAGTAACCGGTGCAGCCGGTTTTATTGGTTCAGTTTTTGTTCAATATTTAAATGAACAAGGAATGGATCAACTATTATTAGTGGATGATTTTGGAGTGGAAGCAAAAAGAAAAAACTGGGAGTCTAAAAAGTGTATAAAAGTAATAGAGCGTCAATCATTTCTTACTCAATTAGACAATGATGAACTAGCAATTGATGCTATAATACATTTAGGTGCAAGAACAGATACTACTGAATTTGATTACGCCATTCATGAAGAGTTGAATTTGAATTATTCAAAATTTCTATGGAATTATGCAACTCAAAAAAATATTCCTTTCATTTATGCATCTTCTGCAGCCACCTATGGTGCAGGAGAACATGGATACGAAGATCGACATGATATTATAAATTCATTATTGCCGCTGAATCCATATGGTATTAGTAAAAATGAATTTGATAAATGGGCTATAAATCAAAATACTTCTCCTGCAAGTTGGTCTGGTTTAAAATTCTTCAATGTATACGGTCCTAATGAATCTCATAAAGCAAGAATGGCCAGTGTCATTTTTCATTCTTTCAATCAAATTAAACAAACTGGTTTAGTAAAATTATTTAAATCTCATAAAGAAGGATTTAAGGATGGGGAACAATTACGTGATTTTGTCTATGTAAAAGATGTAGTAAAAGTAATTGGTTGGATGTTACATCATATGATGCAACATAATTGGCCATCATCTAAAAACGGATTATACAATTTAGGGACAGGGAAAGCCAGATCTTTTTATGATTTAGCTGCTAATACATTTAAAGCTCAAGGTTTAGCACCTAATATTGAGTTCATTGATATGCCTTTGGATATTAGAGATAAGTATCAATATTTCACAGAAGCCAACATGAGCAAGCTTCGCGCTGCAGGCTACACCGCACCATTTTATTCTTTAGAAGAAGGTGTCACTGATTATGTAGCTAATTACTTACTGCCCGCAAAGGGGTATTAATTTTTTTCAACTATCTACTGTTTAACATTAGAATAGACGCCTATCTCTCGCTCTCGGCTCGCAGGCTCGAACGTTCGCTCGAGACAGCATCTATTCTAATTTCGATATTAAATACTATTTCAATACATTAATTTATTTTATAAACATCAATACAATGAATCAAAATATAACGATCATAGGCGGCGGAAATTTAGGGGCATCAATTGCAGAAGGATTAATTCAAAGCGCTTTTGTTCAAGCTAATCAAATCACTATTACCAAGAGAAATCTGCAAACTATTCAACATCTAGCAGATAAGGGAGTGCGTATTACCTCCAACAATTTGGAAGCAGTTAAGACGGCTAATTATATTATACTAGCTGTAAAACCATTTCAATTAAAAGATATCATAACAGAAATAAAGCCGGTATTAAACACCAATCAACATTCTATTATAAGTGTTGCTACAGGAGTGTGGTTAAAAGATTTGGAAGAAATGTTGGATCCAGGTTTTGCATTATGTAGAGCTATGCCAAATACAGCCATATCTATTCAGCAAAGTATGACTTGTATTTGCGCCAATAAAGAAGCAAATCAACAAATTGCATTTGTAATAGATTTATTCAATCAATTAGGTAAGTCAATTGTAATTGATGAAAAATTAATGGATGCTGCAACTGTATTAGGTGCTTGTGGTACTGCTTATGCGCTAAGATATATTAGAGCCAATATACAAGGGGGAATTGAAATTGGTTTTAGTGCAGCACAAGCTTCTTTAATTGCAGCACAAACCGTAAAAGGCGCAGCAGATTTATTGCTTATAAAAAATACGCATCCAGAACAAGAGATAGATAAGGTAACTACGCCAATGGGTTGTACTATTGCAGGACTGAATGAAATGGAGCATCAAGGTTTTAGCTCTTCGCTTATCCGCGGCCTGACTTCCAGTTATCGAAAGATTAAGAATGATATGTGATTTTATTTTGACTAAGAAAAAGAGAATATTTACTATTCCGATTGAACGTTCGAGCTTGCGAGCCGAGAGTGAGGAGTAGTAAATATTCTCTAATATTTTGTTTCTAAAATTTAAATCAAATAAAATCTAATGCGATTTTAGAAACGCTATTGCTTTCGTATAAGCGTCTTCTTTAGCGGCGGCGTTGAATGAAGGATTACTTGGGTTAGCAAATCCATGTCCTGCATCATATCTATTCACAGCTAAATTCTTGCCTGCTTCTTTCATGTTTTTTTCAAAATCATCCACCATAGCTGGTGAAGGTGCTTGGTCTTTATTGCCAAAGAAACCAATGATATCACATTGAATAGATTTTAATTTTTCCATATTGGTTTCTGGACGACCGTAATACATAACAGAACCTTTAGCTTGAGGTCCAGCAAGTATTGCTGTTTGTAAACTCCACATACCACCAAAACACCAACCCACGCTGTATATATTTGCTTTAGAACCAGCATGTTTAATGGCACCTTGTATGATGGCAGTCATTCTTTTCATATCTGCACCTCTCATTAATTTCATAGCGCTATCTGGAGTTGCAGCAATTTTTCCATCATACATATCTACTGCTATCACATTCATGTCGCCTAAATCTTTGAAATATTGATCGGCTTCCATTTTGATATTGTCATTCAATCCCCACCATTCTTGAATAACGATTAACCATTTATTGGATTTCTTTTCTGCAGGAATAAAATAAGCATTGGCTTTTTCACCATCTGCTGCGTCAAAACTGATCATTGATCCCATCAAGTCGTTTGGATTCACCTTAATTGGGGAGAGGTGTAAGCTTGCAAATGCTGGAGTAGATGCTTCTAATTGATAAGCTTGTTGGGTTTCCATATTTAGACATTCTATTACATCGGCTTTTTGAACAGTTGGGTGTTGGGCTTTTTTCCATTCCCAGCTAGTTAAAACAAGGCCAAAAAGGGCAATGCTTAAGAAAATGACTGATTTTTTCATATTTTTTGGTTTTTGAAGTGAAGATGTTCACTTTTAAATAACATTTATAAACATTTATTGTTCAGCCCAAAACCCATTTTGTAGGGGGCTTTTTTTCGCGTATTTTTGTATGACCTCTAAGAAATTTTCCTAAAAAAAGACGGTCACATTAAAAAACCAATTGATTGGGTATTCATCAATAGGCAACTATTGCTGGGATTCCTTTTTCAATATTATATGAATTTACAATTATGGCAAAGTATATTTTTGTTACCGGCGGGGTTGTTTCTTCCCTGGGCAAGGGCATCACAGCTGCTTCCCTCGGCCGTCTGCTCAAGAGCCGCGGCATTAAGGTCACAATCCAGAAATTCGATCCGTATATCAATAT
>JALRFB010000069.1 GCA_023256555.1 Sediminibacterium sp.
CCTTTGGGAGACTCTTCCAGAAATTTGAAAGTATATACTTTAATAAATGGGTCTCCTAAGGGACTCATTTATTTTTTCAACTGAGTTGTATCTACCCTACTTGGAGTATCTTTTCCTGAAACAATTGTTTTAGAACTAATAGCAATAGCTTTAATAATCTCATTCATATTATCCATATCCAATGTTTCAAATTGATCGCTTGGCCTGTGATAATTCGGCTCGCTATCCATTTTTGAAGTTGAAATTGTATGTGCTGGAACACCTAATCTAGCTAAAGTTGCGTTGTCTGATCTGTAAAATAAATTTTGATCTGTATAAGGATCAGGATAGAATTGAAAATTAGACCCCTTTAAATTTTTCTGTAAAATCTCCCCCATATTTGATTTTTCATACCCAGTAATATAGGCACTGTTTCTACCCCACTTACTTTCTGTACCAATCATTTCAATATTAAACATAGCTACTACCTGGTCTGGATTAAATTGTTTAGAAAAATAAGAAGCGCCAAAGCCTCCCATTTCCTCGGCAGTAAATGCTGCAAATACTATGGTCCTCTCATTATTTCCTAATGCTTTAAAATATTTTGCTAACATGATCATTGCAGTTGTTCCAGCTGCATCATCATTTGCTCCATTGAATAAGGAATCCCCATTCACAGCTCTTTTACCATTAATCCCTAAATGGTCATAATGTCCAGAAAAAATAACATATTCGCTAGGTTTTGATTTGCCAGGTAAAATGGCTACCACATTAGCCAAGGCCAATGAATCTCCCTGAGGACCGAAGTCTTTTGGCCATCTTGCTGGTCTGGCGATTTTGAAAGATTGCAAGTAATTTCCATCTCCATTTAAGCTTGAAATACCCATGCTTGCAAATTCATTAGCAATAAAAGCAGCTGCTTTGTCAATACTAGGGGTAAATGCTCTTCTCCCTTCCATGTCGTCCGCAGATAAAGCTTTTTCAATTCTAGCAGTTTCTTTAGCGTCAATGAGTTTATGTATTTTCTGTGCAGAAAGCTGCAAAATCAGCAACATTGTTAAACCAGATAAAATCAATTTTTTCATACTTATTATTTGTGTACTAAAGATAAGGATTAAACCATTTAAGCTTCATATTGTCTAATTTAGTATTCATGCAGTCTGATCAAATAATCATAAAAGCGTTCCAAGCTGGCGTTCAAAAAGAACTTCAGTTTACCGAATTGGTCAAAAGACATCAGCAAAAGCTATATTATCAAATCAAAAGAATGGTCATTGAACATGCTGACGCAGATGATATTGCTCAAACTGTTTGGATAAAAGTTTGGGAGAAGCTAGACGGATTTAAATTAGAGAGCGAGTTTAGTACTTGGTTATTTAGAATTGGCTATAACGAGACCATCAATTTTATTCAAAAAAAGAAAAAAATACCTTTTGTTTCAACGGAAGAAGAAGAAAGCAATCCTTTAAAACAAAATACAGATACCCATGAATTACAACCAGCCCAAATTCAAATAAAACTAGACCAGGCCATTAAACAACTTCCTGAAAAACAACGATTTGTATTTATGTTGCGCTATTATGAAGAGATGGCATATGAAAAAATAGCAGAAATTATGCAAACTTCTGTAGGTGGTGCAAAAGCTAATTTTCATCAAGCATTAAAAAAAATGCAAGAATTTATACAAATAGATTAAACCATTTATTACTGAAATTGTCCAAGAATAAGCAATGCAAGAAGAAAAAGATATCATAGAAAATGTATTTACTAAGGCATCTATTAAGTCCTTTGAAGAGCAAATAAATACTGTTCCGGAAAATTATTTTAATCAATTTCCAGCACAAATACTTTCAAAAATTCAACAAAAAAAGAAGCCTTCATTGATAATTCAATTAGGCAAATTTTCGATTGCAGCTGCCTTTTTATTAATAGTCGCTGGTAGCTATTTCTTAGCGACTATAAAGAGTACTAAAGAGAATACAAGTATTGCTATTCACGAAATACCAACCGAAGAGATTGACAGTTATGTAAGTAATAATGAGTGGATGATAGATGCAGAGATGCAATCAGAAATAAACAAACTAGGATTAAACCTTGAAGAAAATAAACAGTCAAAAGATAGTATAGATTAATAATTTAAAATAATTGTATGAAAAAAATTGTATTTATCGCATTAACTATCTGCATTAGCTTGAATAGCTTTGCACAAAATAGAGCATTTGGCAGACCAGACAGACCTCCGATGAGAGCTTTAGGAAGGCCACGTGATACACCTCCAATAGATGAAGCTAGAAGAGCAAAAATTGAAATGTTTAAAGTTCAGTTTATCACTGAAAAATTAAATCTTACCAAGTCTGAAGCAGAAGTTTTTTGGCCTGTATATAATGAGGCAAAAAAAAATATAGATGAATTAGTAAAGACAAAAATGAATGACGAAATTCAGTTTGAAGAGAATATTTTAGCTATCAAGAAAAAATTAAGAAACGACTTAAAGCCTATTTTAAAATCAGATGAAAGAGTGAATCAGGCTTTAAAGATTGAAAGAGAGTTTTTTAAAACATTAAGAGGTGAAATGATGAGAAGAAAAGGTTTTAGAGCATAATCGGATTTTATATGAGTTTTGGTATAAAGCCCCTCGAGTAATCGAGGGGCTTTTATTTTTATTCAATCAGTTTTTGTATCTTACATAAACAGAAAAACACTCCAATGAAAAAGGTATTCACTATTATAAGTCTTCTAGTATTAGTAATTGCAATAATTGTAATAACAAAGACAGTTTTAAACAAACCAGTCATAGAAGCAAAGGCTGTTCAATTAGCTCCCTTACCAACAGGTGCTATAGAGCATTTGAGTGAAGCAATCACCATGGCTACAGAAACACCTAATGACCTTTTTCAATATGATTCCGCTGTATTTTTTAGCTATAGAAAATTTATTGAAAAAAATTATCCTTTGATTCATCAAAAACTTAATAGAACAATCATTGATAGTTTTCATTATATATATGAATGGAAAGGCACTGATACTGAGATGCTACCAATGGTTTTAATGGCACATTACGATGTAGTACCTGTAGAAACATCTGCTGTTAAATTATGGCATGCTAAACCATATGGTGGTGAAGTAAAAGAGAATTATATCTGGGGAAGAGGAGTATTAGACGACAAATCAAGCATGATTAGTATATTGGAAGCAACTGAAGCACAATTAAGAGAAGGTTTTGTGCCAAAACAAAGTATTTTTTTATGTTTTGGAGCTGATGAAGAGTCTAATGGAAGAGGTGCTGCTGCAATGGTAAAATATTTTCAATCCAAAAAACAAAGATTTGATCTAGTAGTAGATGAAGGTGGTGAAATCTCAACAGAAGACAATAAAAATATAACACAACCTGTTGCATCTATAGGAGTGGGAGAAAAAGGGTATGTTACTTTAGTACTTTCTGTTCAAAGAGCCGGAGGACATTCTTCTATTCCTGAAAAATCTTCTGCAATTGGTATATTAAGCAAAGCATTACACACCATTGAAGAAAATCAAATTCCTACTAGACTTACTCCATCTATTAAAGCATATTTAGAAAGAATAAGTAGTTATAATAATAATTTCATTGAGAAAATGCAATTATCAAATCTTTGGCTATTTGAAAAATTAGTACTTAAAAATATGACCAAGAATAGATCTACCAATGCTTTGGTTAGAACCACATTGGTTCCAACCGTTGTGAATAGCGGTGTGAGAGATAATGTAATACCAACAAATGCCTCAGCTTTTGTTAATTCAAGAATTTTACCGGGAGAATCGCCAAAGAGTGTAAAAGAGTATGTTGAAAAATTAGTCAATGATACCAATGTAAAAGTAAGTATCTACCCTAATTATGAAACAATGCCATCTTCTTCAACAGAAATAAATAGTCCTGCATTTAAAAGAGTGGAAACCGCCATTCATTCAATTGTTAAAGATGTGGTAGTAGCGCCTATGTTAATGGTAGGTGCTACCGATTCAAGAAATTATCGATCTATAAGCGATGGGGTGATTAATTTTACACCTTTAACTGATGCCAAAGGATATCATGGTATCGATGAAAGATTACTAATTTCAGATTATATAAAATGCTTTAATTATTATACCGTATTAATTAAAGGATCTAAATAGACTAGTTCTTAGCTTTTACTTGACTTCCTTTCCATCCAAAATAAGCTACTACAGCAAAAGCTATTAAAGGGACTATATATCCATTTTGTATATTTCCTGTACGATCGCTAATTAATCCAAAAAATCTAGGTAGGACAGCTCCTCCTACTATAGACATTACTATCAAAGAGCTAGCCATTTCGGTATCCTTTCCTAAAGCATCAATACCTAAAGAAAAAATAGTAGGAAACATGATTGACATGAAAAAACATATTGCGATTAAAGTGTAAATAGTAATGGTACCATGACCAAGTATAGCTACAATACATAAGGCAACACAAATTAAGGCATATGCAGTTAATAATTTTCTAGGTTGTATAAAGCGCATTAATGCTGTACCTAAAAACCTGCCAACTAAAAAAGCCAAACCACCAATACTTAAATAATCGGCTGCTTGAATTTCAGTAATATTAGCAGATTGAGTTACGTATAAAATAAATAAACTCAAAACACAAACCTGTGCGCCTACATAAAAAAATTGCGCTATCACCGCCCATTTCAAATGACTATGTTTGAATGTTTCTCTGATGGTCGCTTTGTGATCAGATGATTCTCGAATATCAGGTAATTGAATAAAATAAAAAATGGCTGCTATTATTAATAAAACTATACCTAAAATAGTATAAGGTGTTTTAACTGTATATGCTTCCATTGCTAAAGCAGCTTTTCTTCCAAGATCTGTCATAGAAGCCAATTCAGCTTCTGAAAAGCCCTTGGTTAAAATTAATCTTGCTCCAATAGCAGGTGCCAAAGCTACTGCCAATCCATTAAATGATTGTACTAGGTTTAATCTTTGTGTTGCTGTAGCAGGATCTCCTAATCTAGATGCATAAGGATTGGCTGCAGTTTCTAAAATAGTTAAACCACAAGCAATAATAAATAAAGCAATTAAAAAATAATTATAGGATTGATGATTGGCCGCTGGCACAAATAAAAAAGAACCTATAGCAAATAATAATAAACCCGTAATGATGCCCATTTTATAGCCCCATCTTTTCATAATAAAGCCCGCAGGCATTGCCATTATAAAATAAGCCACAAAGACAGAAGAGTCAACCAAGGTAGATTGTGTAGTAGTTAAGGTAAATGATTTTTTTAAGTGGGGTATTAATATAGGATCCAAATTATGGGCGAAACCCCATAAAAAGAATAGACAAGTAATCAAAATAAAGGGTATTCTAGTAGAATTGGCTTTGTTCATTCTAATTAATTTTACTTAAATATAAGAAAAACATTGGGTAGAAATTTAAAATCCTACTTTTACAAAACAATTCAATCACACCTCCATTCTATTTTTATGAAAAAAATAATCTTATTCTGTTTAGTTGCATTTATCTCAAGTAAATCTTGGTCAAATACGACAGATAAAAACGAAAGAGAGTTTTATTTGATTCAAATATATCATTGTAATAATACTCAACAAATAAATGGTATAGATGCGTATCTTAAAAATATTTATTTACCCTATTTACATAAAATGGGAATTGCTAAAGTAGGTGTATTCGCACCAATTGACAACGATACTTTAACTGATAAGAGAATCTATCTTTGG
>JALRFB010000006.1 GCA_023256555.1 Sediminibacterium sp.
GTTACCACCTTGTCCCATGGTAGGAGTTCCTGTTGCAGAACCTTCAGACACTATTACTAATTTACCTTGAACATCTAAGTTTTCGTAATCATTGATGCCATTAGCTGCATCAACTATACCATAACCAGCGTATACCACATTGTTATAATTACCTGGATTGATGGTTTGTAAAGAAAATGAGTAATCTTTATCCCACTCAAAAGAACGACCATTTACTGTCAAGCTTTTTTCTGTTAATACATCTTTGTACACAGGGTAAACTTGTTGATAGCTTGTGCCGTTACCAGGTAATAATCCCCATTTTTTAAATTGCGACTCAATATAAGCTGCTGCTTTTTTCTGTCCTGGTGTGGCTGTTTCACGACCTTCCATTTCTGCACTAGCAATGACAGACAATTTTTCTTTTAGTCCTTCTTGCGTAATGTATTTTCCAAATTTCTTTAAGTCTTCTGCTTTTTGTGCAAAAGTGGTTGTGCTTATAAAAGCAAGAAAAATCCAAATTAATTTTTTCATAGTGATCTTTTTAATTAACAAGCAATTTTATTTACTCTATTTTGATGTCTGCCCCCTTCGTATGAAGTTTCCATAAAAGTAGCAATCATTTCTTTTGCTTTTTCTAAAGTAACATAGCGGGCAGGAATACAAATCATATTGGCGTCGTTGTGTAAACGAGTTAGTTCTGCAATTTCTTTTTCCCAACATAAGCCTGCTCTAATTCCAGCATGCTTATTAGCTGTCATGGCAACACCATTAGCACTTCCGCAAAACAAAATACCAAAACAAGCTTCACCTGTTTCTACACTGCTTGCAGTAGGATGTGCAAAGTCTGGATAATCGACTGAGTCTTTGCCATGTGTTCCAAAATCTTTTACATTATATCCTTGTGTTTCAAGCCAAGCCTTTACTTGATCTTTATAATCAACTCCTGCGTGGTCAGCACCGATTGCAATAGGTTTGCTTGCATCAAATACAAATGCCATAGTGTTATTATTTATTATGAATGATTAATCCCATTCTTCATCTGCTTTCTTTACAGCTTTATAAGCCCATGCTGAAACGATGATACTAAATTCAAATAATGAATATAATGGAATGAATACTATTGTTTGACTATACCAATCTGGGCTAGGTGTAATAAATGCCGCAATTAATAAAATAACTATCACTGCATATTTTCTTACACCTCTTAAAAATTGTGGTGTCACAATGCCAATCTTGGTTAATAAAAACATGAACACGGGCATTTCAAATGCTATACCACAACCCAATATCAAATTGGTAAGGTTGTCTATATAATCTGCAAATGTAGGTATGGTGGTTACTGCACCTCTAGTGCCTAATTGGAATCCTGCTAAGAAATTGAAAGTAAAAGGTCCTAAAACAAAAAAGCCAAAAGCAGCTCCTAGAAAGAAGAAGAAAGAGACGAATAAGATCATGAATCTTGTATTCTTTAGTTCGTTTTCTTTTAAAGCTGGTTTTACAAAAGACCAAAATTGCCAAAATATAAAAGGAAATGCTATTATAATTCCACCAATTAATGCCATACTAATAGCACTTAAGAATTGACCTCCAAATGTGGTGCTTTGTAATGTCACTTTTACAGGAGGCATACATAAAGAATCTCCTAAATGTAAATAATGACTTAAATCACAGAAAGCTCTATATGTAATGAAATCTGGACTAAGTGGCCCCATGATCACATTGTCCATAATCCAGTCTCTGTAAATGAACAATACAACAAATGCGATAACAATCGAGATTAATGATCTTACTATAGTACCTCTTAAAACCTCAAGATGGTCTATAAAAGACATCTCTGAATTTTCGTCTGTTTTGAATCTATCGAATATTGCCATGTAAAAAATGAATGAGCTCTAAAGTTACTGTTTATAGAGGAATTCTAAGCCCTGGAAAGGCAAAATTTACACTAGCGGATCTTTATTTTTACCTTCTCGATTCTGGTATCACTTACAGACAATATTTCGGCGTCAAAATGTGCCAAATGTATAGTGGTTCTGATCTTTGGAATGGACTCGTAATTATGGATTAAATAACCACTAAGGGTCTCTGCGCTGTCTGCTGAAAAATCTATTCCATATTTTTCATATAAGTAATCAAGTTCTAGGCGACCACTAAATATAAACTCAGTATCTGATAGTTTCTTCTCCAAAAATTCTTGTTCATCATATTCATCATCTATCTCACCAAAGATTTCTTCCAAGACATCTTCCATAGTAACGATACCTGCAGTTCCACCAAATTCGTCCACCACCCATGCAATACTTTTTCTTTTTTTAGAAAACAAGTTGATCAAATCTGCTGCGTTCATACTTTCTGGAACAAGTTGTATTGAATGCAGTACATCAGACAATTTAACTGGTTTTTTAAATAAATCTAATTGATGTACATACCCAACAATACTATCTAAGCTTTCTTCATAGACAATTAGTTTACTCAACTTTGTTTCTTCAAATATTTTTTGCAAATCCTGAATAGAGGTATTGATTTCTACACCAACAATTTCTGTTCTTGGCACCAAACATTCTCTGATTTTAATATCTGGTAAGCTTAATGCATTTTCAAACAAATCAGTATTTAAATCTTGTTGATTTTGTTCTTCTTTGGTTTGTTGTACAAAATGAGCTAAATCTACTTTTGTGAAAGCCTCTTTTTTATTAATCACTTTAACATTGAATAAGTTTCTCAAAACCCATTGCGCTAAATTGACTAAAATGATGGTTAAAGGCTTGAATAATAAATGAAAAAAATTAGCAAGGGGAGCAAAGCTGGTAATCATAGAAGCCGCTCTGGCTTTGAATATTGCTTTGGGTACTAATTCACCTATTAATAAAATCACCAAGGTTGATACCACTGTATTTCCAAATAATATTGCGTAAGGCCCTAAATCAAATGCCGACCATATATACGTATGTAAGGCTTCTTCAAATAATATACCGAATACTACCAAAGAGATATTTAAACCAATTAAACAGGTTCCAATAAATTGGGTAGGGGCTTCCAAGAACTTTGCTAGAATATTGCCTGCACGACTTCCTTGTTTTTTCTTTAACTCTAAGCTTAATCTATTGGCACTGACAAAGCCAATCTCATAACCTGAGAAAAAACCAATTAATAATAGTGAAGCAATAATGGCGAAAATCATAGTTTCTATTGATTGAATATTACCACTCTGGAAAAACCGGTTTGGTTTCAATGATACCTTCTATTTGTTCCATAATTTCTGGAGTCAATAAAGCAGCAGTATCAATGGCTGTTAAATTATCTTTTAATTGTGCTTCACTTGTTGCGCCCAATATTGCAGTACTTACATTGGGGTTTTTGATACACCAAGCAATACTTAAAGATGCGGTACTCACTTTTAAGGCCTTGGCTAAAGCGCTTAGTTGTTGAACTTTTCTAATCTTGTCTTGCATTAACCATCTATCTCTAAGCCATTCGAATCCTTCTAATTGAAATCTTGATCCCTCTGGAATATCGTCGTTATACTTGCCTGTTAAGAGTCCAGCAGCTAATGGACTCCAGATGGTTGTACCTAATCCAACATTTTTATATATCTCGTTATATTCTACTTCTACTTTTTGTCGCTCAAACATATTGTATTGAGGTTGTTCCATACTTGGGCCAATTAATCTATACTTTTCTGCCACTCTATGTGCTTCCATAATTTCTACGCCACTCCATTCACTTGTTCCCCAGTATAAAATTTTTCCTTGTTGAATTAAAGTGTTCATGGTGTGAACCACTTCTTCAATTGGAGTTGTTTTGTCTGGTCTATGACAGAAATATAAATCTAAATAATCTGTTTGCATTCTTTGTAAAGCTTCATGGCATGCTTCTGTTAAATGCTTTCTACTCAATCCAGTTTGATTAGGTTTATTTTCTTTTCCTCTCCATCCAAAATATGCTTTAGAAGATAATACATAGCTTGTTCTGTCCCATTTCTTTTTTGCAAGTACTCTTCCCATCATTTTCTCACTTTCACCAGCTGCATACACTTCTGCATTGTCAAAAAAGTTCACCCCTGCATCGTATGCCATTCCCATTAAAGTGTCTGCAATGCCATCATTGATTTGTTTGTGAAAAGTTACCCAACTTCCAAAGCTTAATGTGCTTAACTGAAGTCCTGTCTTGCCCATTTTTCTATATTCCATAATATATATTTTAAGGATGTATTGTACTACTATCGTTGATGATTGCGTAGCTATTTGGCTGTATTTGAAAGATACGAATATCTGTCAAATCTTGATTGGCTTCAAAGCCTTTTCCAAAGGTTTTTACCTGTGGGTTATGTTGTTTTACAATAACGTCTTTATCTGTATGAAATTTACCGGTTTCTTGGTCCCAATACATTTCCTGACACCATAAGCTGTCTCCTTGTAAATTATACACCACCACATTTCCTTGTAAGAATATTTTATTTTCAGTTTCTTTATAATTGGCATAATTAGCGCGTAATTTACTGTCCACCTTTGCACTGTCTTTAAAAAAATCTACATAAATATTGTTAGGAAATTCCACCATTTTACTACTGTCTTGTAAATACCTATTCATAATGGGTCCCATTATTTTTGCAGACATTTTACCTCCGCTACTCATAAATATCGCAACATCTTTACCTATATCAACACCCCCAGTTTTTTTTCCTAAATTTTTTACATCGTTGACATTATTTTCGCATGAAGCCATAAAAAAGCAGCTACTGATGCCAGCAACTGCTATTTTAAATAAATTATTCAATGCAAGATTAATCATATTTGCGTTTATTAAACCAAACATCACTTAAACTATATCCTACAGTAAATTGTAGGAAGCTTTCTTTAAAATTATTTATACTACTTCCTCTTTGTCCTAATTGTAATGCAACATTAAGAATGGTAAATTGATAATCGTATGAACGATATTTTCTTATCGGTAAACCCATTCCTAAAGTAAAACCTGTCACCTTTAATCCGTTATTGTCAATATTAACATAATCTTTACCGGTGAAAAATCCTGCTCTGTAAATTACTGTTGACCAATAATTTTCAAACGCATAAGGATCAGGATTATATTGCACCCCGCCTCTGATCATATATGCATTGGACAAAGGATCACGTTTCCCATAAAATGTATATGCATCTTTCCATGCTGATTGATTCATTTCTAATCCAAATACCCATTGATCATAAGTACCTCTAGCAACAATTTGCTTTTTGTGTATTGCGAAACCAGCAGCAATAAAACTTGGTAGTGTAATATTTCCTCTATTGTTCGTAGTGCTTAATGCTGTATCTAGAGGAGTTTCAGTATTCGCGGTATAAGTACCAATCGCTCTTGTAACATCTTGTCTAGCTTTCAAAGTTTGATCCAAGGTATATGTTGCACCATAACTTATTGCATATTCTGTCTTCTCTTTAGTAGCTGGATGATCAATAGTGTAAATAGGGAATTCACCTTGTACCCCTAACTTTAAAAATGCACCACCAAAACTTGTTTTAGTACTTGATTTAGATTGATAATAATAAGTGGAGTCTGGATTATATAAAATTGTTTTCAATGTCTCAATATCTTTTCTACCAAAATTATATCCGGTATTTAATCCAATACTCATATACTTCCAAGACTTTGCAAATCCAATAAATAATTGGTTCAATCCACCATCACCCTTGTAATTATTTAATAGAGTATCTTTTGGGTTGATATTGACTAATTCATTTACAGAGTAATGAATTGATGTAAGTGGTTTTAATCCGAAAGCAAGTCCAATTTTCCTTTCTTTATTTATTGGCACACCGATTGCCAAGTAGTTGGGAACTAAGTAATTTGTCTTTTCTCTTCCTGCAGGATTTGTTCTAATTAATGTGGTTTGATTCAAGCTCATCGCAATATCAAATGTGGTCATAAATAACTGACCATAACTTGCTGGGTTATTGATATTCACACTTTGACCATAACTGCCATTCATGCTTGAATTAAATGCAGTAGAAAAACCACCCATTCCTTGACTGGCTGCATTTTGTCCATTCATTACCTCATTGCCTAATCCGTATCTAGAAAATGGAGAGTTGTTTTGTGCTTTGCCAGGGGTTAAATAACAAACTAAAACTACTAATATGGTTACTCTACTGATTTGTTTCGCTAATAGCATATAATCCTTTGAATATTAAATTTGGGTCCGCAAATATCCTCTTTTTTAAGCGAGGTACAAAATAACTCAGGTCACCTCCGGTTAATAGCACGTTAAAGTTGCTGTATTTCTCCTCATATGCCTCTATGATGCCGTTAATTTCAGCTGCCATGCCCCAAACCACGCCACTTAAAAGGTTGGTTTTGGTGTCATAACCCACTAATGGGAAATCTTTGGTAGGGGTGATTAAGGGTAATAATGCGGTTTGCTCATGCATGGATCTAAAGCGCATTTGCATACCAGGGGATATGCTTCCACCTAAAAACTCGTGCGTATTGCTAATAAAATTATAAGTGATACAGGTGCCAAGGGCAATGGCCAATGTATGTTGTTTGGGAAATAAATGTACTGCAGCTGCAGAAATAGCTATTCTATCTGCACCAATAGTCTCAGGCTTCCCAACTGGAGTGGTAAAATTTAATTTGGATTGGGGTCCAATTAAGTGAAATGGAGCGGATTTTGCTAAAAATGCCTCAATTGCTTTGTCGTGATGTATTACTGAAGATAATATGGTTTTAGAGGGCTTCCATTTTGACAACAATGTTTCTAAAGTGGAAATTTGTGCATCTGGAAGAATAATAATTTCTTCCAATTGGGCTTCTTTGAAAATGGCTGCCTTGAATCTTGAATTACCAAAGTCAAAACATATTGTTGTAGTCATAATTTCACTTGAACTTCAAAATTAATGGCTTTTTGCAAAAGATTTCGGTTATTTGAACTTTAAAACAACCCCTTCATGAAATTAGCTGGTTTTACCTATGTTAGAAACGGATTTGATTATGGTGTTCCCTTTTTGGAATCCATTCAATCTGTTCTACCCATTTGTGAAGCATTTATTGTTGCAGTAGGGGATTCTTCAGATGGAACAAGGGAAGCCATTGAAAAATTGAATTCCCCTAAGATTAAAATTATTGATACTATTTGGGACATGAATTTGAGAGAAGGGGGAAAGGTTTTTGCTCAACAAGCCAATATTGCACTCGATGATGTTCATGCAGATTGGTGTTTGCATATTCAATCTGATGAGGTGTTTCACGAAAAAGATTTGGATAAAATTGTAGCAGCTATTGATACTTATAATGATGATAAAAAAGTAGATGGATTTATTTTCCCTTTTATTCATTTTTGGGGAGGCTATGATCATATAAGAAATACTAGAAGAGTACATAATTTTGAAATCAGACTTTTTAGAAATTTTATCGGTGTAAGGTCTTATAGAGATTCTCAGGGTTTTAGAAAATATCAATCTTTTGAATCCTATGAAAATGGCACTGAAAAAGGCGAAAAATTAAAGGTTAAAAAAATAGACGCAACAGTGTATCATTATACTGGTATTCGTTCTCCTGATGCTTATGCAAAAAAAGTAGCGATGTTTCAGTCTTACTATAATACAGCAGAAGGCTTGGATAAAATAATGGCTAGTCATGATTATCAAATGCATTCTGTAGATAGAACAATTCCTTTTGAGGGTTCACATCCAGCTATTATGCATGCTAAAGTGGCTTCTCAAAATTGGGAGTATAGTTATAAAAAAGAGTTATCTGTTTGGCATAAAAAAGATAAATGGCTACAACCTATTGAAGATTTTTTTGGGTTTAAATTTGGAGAGTATAAAAATTATCAACTGATTAAATAAAGCCATGCTAACAATTGAACCTATACAAAAAGGAGTGTCTGAAGGCAATTTTTTTGCATTGGCCAAAGCGATTTCTGCAATTGAAAATAGAGATAAAGATTCGATTACTTTTTTAGAAAGCTTAAAACCAGCTGCTATTCCTATCATTGGAATCACTGGTCCTCCAGGGGCTGGGAAAAGTACACTAATTTCAGCATTGATTCAAGATTGGGTAGAAGAAGGAAAACGTATTGCAGTATTATCTGTAGATCCTTCATCTCCTTTTCATCAGGGAGCAATTTTGGGAGATAGAATTAGAATGAGAGAATGGTATTTACACCCTCAAGTTTTTATACGTTCATTGGCTTCTAGAGGCCATCTTGGGGGATTAAATAGTACAACTATAGAATTGACTACATTATTGCAATCCTCCGGATTTGACCTTATACTTTTAGAAACAGTAGGGGTGGGTCAGTCAGAGGTAGAAGTAGCAGCATTAGCAGATACTACTTTGGTAGTTTTAGTACCTGAAGCTGGGGACGACATACAAATGATGAAGTCTGGTTTAATGGAAGTGGCTAATATTTTTGTAGTGAATAAATCTGACAGACCTGATGCAAAAGCATTTGCAACTCATATTCAACAAATGCTGATTGAAAATCACGCAACAGAAAAAGCTACGGTTGTACAAACCATTGCTTCACAAAAAGAAGGCATTCAGGATTTAATAAAGGCGATTGCAAAACATCAGCAATCGGAATATCATTTTGATTCTAAAAAAAGAGTCATGTTATCAAAAGCTATGCAATTGATAGTGGCTAGTAAGATGCAGCAACTAGATGAAAAAGCCATTCAAGAAGCACTTACAAAATCAATGCAACTTGATTCTTTTAATATTTTTGAATTTTCGAAACAGTTTTTTTGAGGACTATTTTTGATTTTCGCTTTTCCACCATCTAAAAGCGATATAGCCCATCACGCCGAATGGCATTGCTGCTAGATATAATATACCCGCATTGAATCCCTTGCCGGCTTCTTCTCCAATTTGACTTGCTGTTTTGGTGCAAATAGAACATTGCGCAAAACTGATTGTTGCAATTAGTAGAAGTGTAGTTGAAAGGGTAATTTTTTTGATCGTGTTTTTCATAAGTCTTTTATGAAATAGAGATATAAAAAAACCCCGAGCTTTCGGGGATCTTTATATGCCTTTAAGCTTTTGCTTTAGTTGCTTTTTTTGCAGGAGCTGCAGCTGCTGCTTTAGGTGCAGTTGTAGCTGTTTTGTGTGGTCTGCTTACACCGAAAGATCCCATGAATCTTTTACCTTTTGCTGTTTTTTTATCTCCTCTTCCCATTTTGATAATTGTTTTAAATGAATGATTTGATTGCAAAAATAAAAAAACCCCTTGAATATATGGATATCCAAGGGGTTTTATTTCAAATTAGTTTTTTACGACTATAATTTTGCGCTTAATTCTTTACCAGCCTTGAATTTAGCAACTTTTTTAGCTTTGATCTTGATTGTAGCACCAGTTTGTGGGTTACGACCAGTTCTAGCAGCACGCTTTGTTACTGAGAAAGTACCAAAACCTACTAAAGTTACTTTATCACCTTTTTTCAAAGATTTAGTTACTGCTTCGATGAAAGCATCTAAAGCTGCGTTTGCTGATGTTTTTGGTAAATCAGCGCTGTCCGCGATGTGTGCGATTAATTCTGCTTTGTTCATAGATGTGTTTTTTATAGTTTTAAACGATAGAACAAATTTATTGGGTTTGATGAAACAAAAAAATATTTTGGGATAAATTTTTGTTTTTATTTTTCCACCAAAACCCTTAAATAGTAAGGTTTTCGCAAGAAATGACCATTATCATAGAAAGAATGACTTAAAGCATTTATGACGCAAACCCTTGATTTTAATGGGTTTCAGAAGATAAATAGCTGTAATATAAGCCTATAAAGGATTTCAGAAGATTAACTATCCACAATCAATTCACAATTTGCATAAAGCTGCTAAAATGAAAACATTGTTCACCCCAAGTATGATGAAGCTTGTATAGCAGGTCTGCTGCGTGTTTGCCACGATAAGTCTCCATGGCATCTTTGGAATTGGCAAAAAGTTGCAGCGTATATGTAGGCGCCTGTGTGGGTTCTACTTCCAATTCATAAAATTGAAAAGAGGTAAAACAGTCTGTTTGCATGCAATCAGGTATAAATTGTTCTTGCATCCAAGCTTTCCAAATGTTTTCTGCATTGGGTTCTATTTGAAAACTAATATTACAAACGGACATGTTTATTTTTTTAATTCTACTAATATAGGACAATGGTCACTATGTTTTACATCAGGTAAAATATTGGCGTTTTTAATCTTTTTTGAAAGTGCTTCTGTAGTACATAAATAATCAATTCTCCATCCTTTATTATTCGCTCTTACAGAAGGAAATCTCTGGCTCCACCAACTATATGCACCAGTGTTTTCTGGATGTACTTTTCTAAAACTATCTACCCAGCCATTGGCTAAAAATTGATCCATCCAAGCCCTTTCTTCTGGTAAGAATCCAGAAGATTTTTTATTGCCCTTAGGGTCGTGAATATCTATTTCTTTGTGTGCAATATTATAGTCTCCTGCAACAATTATTTCTGGTCTTTCTTTTTTTAAAGCTTGAATGTATTCGTAAAATTCATTGAGCCATTGGTATTTATATGTTTGTCTCTCATCGCCACTAGTGCCAGAAGGAAAGTAGGCATTCACTATAGTTAAGTTCCCAATGTCCACTCTTACCACTCTGCCCTCTGCATCACTCATTTCATAACCATTGCCATAAACAATATTGTCTGGTTTTATCTTACTAAAAATGGCTACACCACTATAGCCTTTTTTTTGTGCAGGATACCATGCTACATGATAACCTAATGAGGTGAAAATACTTATATCAATATCATCTGGACTTGCTTTGGTTTCTTGCACACAGAACACATCAATATTGACTTCTTGCAACCACTCCATTAAACCTTTCTTGATAGCAGCTCTGATTCCATTTACATTGTAACTAATAATTTGCATTATTCTTCTGTTGGTTTAGGCATTTGAAATAGTTCTGAATAAGAAAGTAATAGTATGAAATTTAAAAATTCATCTGATATATTATTTTGAACAATAACCATATGTGATGGTAATCTATCACCTTGTGCAATGATGACAATTTGTTGATCTACCATAATGGTTTTAATGTTCGCATCATAATTAATTAAAATGGTAAACGGACTATTTTTAAAAACGCCTTTGATGACCTTATTAGCAAGAAGGTTCATTTTTTTAAAATTGCCATTTAAGTTTACTTTTTCTGTAGAATCAAATCCATTATATAATTCGTTTGGATTTATCCAGGCATCTGCTTGTAAAATATTTTCGGATACACTAAATTGACCGATTAGTTGTTGGTTAGCATAAATTTTGTTTAAACTGTCATTCAAAAAACTAATTGGACTTACAGGATTAATATCAAAAGTCGCATTAGGATTGAATACTAAAAAAGAAGAGATGCTATAATCCAAATTATTTTTCACATCTCTTAATGGTTGCTCAATCTGGTATAATTCTTTGCTTTTATTCCATTTGCTTGCTTTTGCATTTGCAATTATTGTAGCATAAGGATTATTTTGCTCTGTAGTATTTGTATTTATTCTTTGCATGCCTGCAGTGGGCACCCTTAGTATTTGTCCATTACCGTTTCTGGTGAATTGTATAAAACCTTTAGTGGTATCAATTATTATTCTTGGAGCTTGGTGTACATGAGGCATCCATACATTATCTGTAGCAACTAAATTAGGTGCTTTTACTTCGGTATAACTTAAGTCTACAAAATCTGGACTGATTTGTTCTATTGATTTTGCAATTGCTTTGAAGATATTATTAGAACTACTTAAAGGAAATATTGTTGGGAATCCTATACCGATACTTTGTTGAGGTTGAATGCTCATCAACAAAGTTTTTTTAAATGCTACTTGCTTTTCTTTGTTGATCATTGAACAAGTAATAAACCAAATAGAACGAATACTGTCTTTTTTACTATCTGGTATATCCAAAAGATTATTTCTATAGGCTAAACTTGGTTCCAATTCATATATCTCTACATAGGCGTGTAGTGGAATTTTAGATGTTTGTTCCCAGTTAATCTGTATTTTACCCAATTGACTTGATTTATTTAAGTCAACTCTATTAATTGGAAAATCTTTCACCACATCTAATGACATACTTTTAAATAATCCTTTTTCTAAAGCATCTCTAATTTGCAATGAAGCATTTTTATCTATTTTCCAGTAATCGGCATTGGGTAATATACTTGAATAAGTTTGTATCTGTTCAAGTACTACTTGTGTTTGCGCATTTGTTGAATTGGTAAAAAATAATCCAAGGAATAAAATACAACCAGGTATATATAATTTCATAAGTAGCCCTAATTTCAATGCCAAATTTAAACCATTTTAAGCTTCCCTATAGATTATTTATTTAACTTCAAGCTATGAACAAGAATGCTAAAAAGAAAATAATTCCTGCTTATACAGGTTTTCAATTAGAAGGACCCAAGCCCAGGATAAATGAGTTTAAATTTGCAGTTCAAATTTTCTTTGAATTCATAAAGGGCTTTAGGGCATTGCATTTTATTGGGCCTTGTGTTACCGTTTTTGGATCTGCTAGATTTAAAGAAGATCATATGTATTATAAACAAGCAAGAGAGTTGGGTAAACGTATTGCTGAATTGGGTATGGTGACAATGACAGGAGGAGGACCAGGTATTATGGAAGCGGCAAATAGGGGTGCTTTTGAAGCTGGTGGGACATCAGTGGGTTGTAATATTAAATTACCTTTTGAACAAACTCCCAATCCTTATGTTCATACAAGTATCACTTTTAGTTTCTTTTTTATTAGAAAAGTACTGTTGGTGAAATACTCTTATGCATTTGTTATTATGCCAGGAGGTTTTGGAACCCAGGATGAATTTTTTGAAACATTGACTTTAGCGCAAACAAAAGTAATTAACGATTTTCCGATTGTTGTGATGGGCCGCTCTTATTATCAACCATTCCAACATTGGATGGATCATATGATTCAATCCGGCACCATTTCTCCCGAAGACAAGAAGTTTGTGTTATTCACTGATAGTGTAGATGAAGCAATTAGCCATATCAGTTCTTATGTAAGAACTAATTATAAAGTTACTCCTCGTAAACGTTTATGGTGGTTATTTGAAAAAGTATAATTAGTCAATCACTGGTTGTAACCATCTTGTGATATAGTCTAATGATTGATTTTTTCTTTTTGCATAATCTTCTACTTGGTCTTGTTGTATTTTACCTAATCCAAAATACTGACTTTGAGGATTTGCAAAATACCACCCACATACACTTGATGCAGGATACATAGCTAAGCTTTCGGTTAAGCTGATGCCAGTATGTTCTTGACCATTCAATAAATCAAACAAAGTATACTTTTCTGTATGATCTGGACAAGCCGGATAACCTGGTGCTGGTCTGATACCTATATATTGTTCTTTAATCAATGCTTCATTATCTAATTGCTCTTCTTTTGCATATCCCCAGTACTTTGTTCTGGTTTGAGCATGCAAGTATTCTGCAAATGCTTCTGCCAATCTATCTGCCAAAGCTTGTAAAATAATTTTATTGTAATCGTCTTGATTGTCTTCAAAAGCTTTGATGTGCTTTTCTATACCATGGATTGTTACAGCAAATGCACCAATATAATCTTGCTTATTTTCAGTTGCTGGACAAATAAAATCTGCTAATGAGAAGTTAGGTTGTCCTGCAGCTTTTTTAGATTGTTGTCTTAAAAAATGTAATGCTACAGCCTTGCCATCGTTGTCTACTATGACATCATCTTCTTTGGAAACAGCTGGCCAAAATCCAATAGCACCTTTCGCAGTTAACCAGTTTTCTTTGATAATGGTATTTAAAAGGGTAGTAGCATCTTGGTATAATTTGCTGGCTACTTCTCCTACTTTTTCATCTTTTAAAATAGCAGGGAAATTGCCATGCAATTCCCAAGCGATAAAGAATGGCTTCCAATCTATATAAGGTACTAAAACAGATAAATCATCAATGCTGATGGCTTTATTACCTGTAAAACTTGGAACGGAGGCATTAAAATTGGTCCAATCAATTGGTGCTTTGTTTTGTAAAGCTTCTTTATAAGGCAAGCTTTGCTTTACTGTTTTCTTATTATCAAAATCTGATTTCAATTGCGTGTAAGTGCTATCTAATTCGGATAAGAATGCTTTCTTTTGATCTTTGTTTAATAAAGATCCCGCAACAGTCACACTTCTTGAAGCATCCAATACATGTATTACTCCATTATCATATTCTGGTGCAATCTTCACTGCAGTATGCATTCTTGATGTAGTAGCGCCACCAATCATCAATGGTATTTTCATACCACGTCTTTTCATTTCCTTAGCAATATGTACCATTTCATCTAAAGAAGGAGTAATCAATCCACTCAATCCGATAATATCTACTTGATGTTTTTCTGCTTCTGCTAGTATTTTATCCGCTGGAACCATCACGCCAATATCTATAATTTCATATCCATTACAACCTAATACCACACCCACAATATTTTTACCAATATAATGCACATCGCCTTTTACGGTTGCTAATAATATTTTTGCTGGTCCTTTAGTTTCTCCATTAGGTGTTGTAGACAATAATTTAATTCTTTCTTTCTCTGCTTCAATATATGGAGTTAATACTGCCACGCTCTTTTTCATTACACGTGCGCTTTTTACCACCTGAGGTAAAAACATTTTACCGGATCCGAACAAATCCCCAACCCGATTCAGTCCTTCCATCAAAGGACCTTCTATAACTTGGATAGGTCTTTCGAATAGGTTTCTGCATTCT
>JALRFB010000070.1 GCA_023256555.1 Sediminibacterium sp.
CTTCCAGGAGGTAATTCATCCATCACACTATAATCCAAATCGCCAAAAGCAGTCATGGCAAGGGTTCTAGGAATCGGTGTTGCTGTCATGACTAATACATGTGGAGGAATAGTAGCTTTTTTCCAAAGCTGTGCTCTTTGTGCTACACCAAATCGATGTTGCTCATCAATCACAGCTAGTCCTAAATTTTTGAACTGTACTACTTCTTCAATAATAGCATGGGTGCCTACTACAAAATGAATAGTATCGTCCAATAGACCTTGTAAAATTCTTCTTCTTTCTGCAGTCTTGGTGCTTCCAGTTAACAATGCAATTTCAAGTGGCATGTCTTTTAATAATTCAGACAGGCCTGCATAATGTTGTTGTGCCAAAATTTCTGTAGGTGCCATCATACAACTTTGATAGCCATTATCTGCAGCGATTAACATGGCAAGTAATGCGATCATGGTTTTACCACTTCCTACATCTCCTTGCAATAAACGATTCATTTGATAACCTCTTGCAGTATCTTGTCTGATTTCTTTGATCACTCTTTTTTGCGCACCTGTCAATTCAAAAGGTAAATGATGATTATAAAAATTATTAAAATAATCTCCAACAATTTCAAAACGATGCCCCCTACTATTTTTATGTCGATCTATTTTTATGAGGTTCAATCTTATTTGCGCAATCAATAATTCTTCAAATACCAAGCGCTTCAAAGCTTTTTTGTATAATTCTTGAGATTGAGGAAAATGAATTTGCCTATAAGCTTCCCATCTGCTTAATGTATCTTTCAAAACCGATGCAGGTAAATTTTCTGGCAAATCTCTTTCACTTATTTGCATGAAAAGTGCCTGAGTTAATTTCCCAATTTGCTTTCCATTCAATCCTCTGGATTTTAATTTTTCAGTAGATGGATATACCGGCTCCAAAACCGATTTCTG
Source organism: Sediminibacterium sp. (assembly GCA_023256555.1). Classification (GTDB taxonomy): domain Bacteria; phylum Bacteroidota; class Bacteroidia; order Chitinophagales; family Chitinophagaceae; genus Sediminibacterium. Next base: position 927 of record JALRFB010000070.1, read on the forward strand.
ACCTGCGGTCGCTGCAACATAGGGTTCTATTTCTGGATGCACAATTTGTGCTCTACCATTAAAAAAACTGACTCTTCCAAATACTATATAAGTTTGACCCTCCACTAACTGCTTTTGCACCCAATTGATTCCCTGAAACCATGCCAATTCAATTTGGCCACTAACATCCCTTAGTTGACTTACCAATCGCTTTGATCGCTTCTCCCCTAAAACCTCCATACCCATCAATACACCTCTAATCTGAACAAAATCTAGATCAGGGGTAATTTGAGCAATTTGGGTAATCTGGGTTTTATCAATATGCCTATGTGGGAAATGGTTTAAAAGGTCTCCAAATGTGTATAAATTGAGCTCTTTTTTTAGCATATCTGCCCTCAAAGGGCCTACACCCTTAAGGTATTCAATGGGGCTAGATAAAAGAGAAGATTGGCTCAAGCTAATTTTTTTTGAGATTGGGTACAAATATCCCAAAAAGATGGCAAAAAATGGGGTCTTGTTTCATTATCTTCGCACAGCTATGGAAAAGGAAATTGTATTAAGTGGAATTAGGCCTACCGGCTTTCTACATTTAGGGAACTATTTTGGTGCAATGCGAAATTATGTTCGCATGCAAGACGAATTTAACTGTTACTTTTTTGTAGCTAACTGGCATAGTTTAACCACCCATCCAGACACTAAAACTTTACAAGAAAGTGTTTTAAGAGTAGTAGCAGAAAATATTGCTTGTGGATTGGATCCAGAGAAAGTGTCTTTATATGTTCAAAGTGATGTTCCAGAAATTGCAGAATTGTATTTGTATCTAAATATGCTAGCATATAAAGGGGAGTTGGAAAAGACAACCACTTTTAAAGACAAAGTGCGTATGCAACCCGAAAATGTAAATGCTGGCTTATTAACTTATCCTGTATTACAAGCAGCAGATATTTTAATACATCGTGCAGTGAAAGTTCCAGTGGGAAAAGATCAAGAACAGAATTTAGAAATGGCAAGAAATTTTGCTGAGCGTTTTAATCATCGCTACGGTGAAACTTTTCCACTTCCATACGCATTCAACTACAATAGCGAGTTGGTAAAAATTATGGGATTAGATGGAAATGGAAAAATGAGTAAGAGTGAAAACCAAATGACCACTTTATTTTTAGCGGATGATGATGATTTAATCCGTAAAAAAGTAATGAAAGCAAAAACGGATCAAGGACCTTTAACACCCAACTCGACAAAGCCTGATTATATCCAAAACTTATTTACTTTAATGAGCTTAGTAAGTTCGGATGATACAGTAAAGAAATTCGAAGACGATTTTAATAATAGCAGTGAAGGCAATTGTATCATTAGATATGGTGATATGAAAAAACAATTAGCAGAAGATATGGTTAACTTTATTAACCCTATTCGCACTAAAGCTGCAGACTTACAAGCAAACAAAGATTTACTATTAAAAATAATTCATCAAGGTGCAGATAAGGCAAGAGCAAGCGCTTCATCTACATTGACTGCAGTTAGAAAAGCAGTTGGAATGAATTATCTATAAACAATTATCATTTATTACACATACCAAGTATATGGCAAAAGCAGCATCTAAAAAACCTAAGCACGTAGCAATCGCTGGTAATATCGGAGCAGGTAAGACCACATTAACAGAGGCCTTGAGTAAACACTATCGTTGGATTCCTCAATTTGAAGATGTGGATCATAATCCATACCTATCCGACTTCTACGATGACATGCCACGTTGGAGTTTTAATTTACAGATTTACTTTTTACACGGTAGATTAAACCAGATTTTAGATATTCAAAAAGGCACTGAAACCGTTATTCAAGATAGAACCATATATGAAGATGCGAATATTTTTGCACCTAACTTACATGAAATGGGCTTGATGAGCAAAAGAGATTTCGATAATTATTTCTCTTTCTTTACCACCATCAAATCCATGGTACAACCACCAGATTTATTGATTTATTTAAAATGCTCTGTTCCCACTTTGGTTTCTCAAATTCAAAAAAGAGGCCGTGAGTATGAAGAAAATATTAGACTAGATTATTTAAAAAAGCTAAATGATTTTTACAATAAATGGATTGAGGGATATAAAGAAGGTCCTTTATTAGTTATTGATTGCGACAAGAATAAGTTTGGAGAAAAAGAAGAAGATTTAGGAGAAATCATAAGTAAGGTTGATGGCATGTTATACGGCTTATTCTAGTTTTCATATTTAAAGCGTTTTTGAGATGAACAAAATTACACCCGAACTATTAGAAGCATTCAAAGCAGTTGTTGGTGCTGAATATACTTTCACAGACACAGAGAGTTTCGAAAAATATGGCAAGGACGAAACAGAAAGATTACATTATAATCCAGAAGTGATTGTAAAACCAAGAACTGCAGAAGAGATAAGTGCTTTAATGAAATTGTGTAATCAACATTTAATTCCAGTAACGCCAAGAGGTGGAGGTACAGGTTTGAGTGGTGGTGCATTGCCTCATTTAGGCGGATTAGTAATAGCCATGGAACGCTTTAACAGCATTCTTGAAATTGATGAAAGAAATTTACAAGTAACAACAGAGCCAGGTGTGATTACTGAAGTTTTACAAGACGCAGTGAAAGCAGTGCATTTATTTTATCCTCCAGATCCAAGTAGTAAAGGTTCTTGTTTTATAGGTGGCAATATTGCTGAAAACTCAGGCGGTCCTAAAGCGGTGAAGTATGGTGTAGTGAAAGATTATGTATTAAACTTAGAAATTGTTACCCCAACTGGCGATATAATTTGGACCGGATCTAATGTTTTAAAAAATTCTACTGGATATAATTTAACACAATTATTAGTAGGCAGTGAAGGGACTTTAGGTATAGTCACTAAAATTGTTTTGAAATTAATTCCACTTCCAAAATTTGATTTACTAATGCTAGCACCATTCACTAACCTTGAAAAAGCAAGTGAAGCAGTAAGTGCCATTTTTAGAGCAGGTATCACTCCTAGTGCTATGGAATTGATGGAAATAGATTCTATTAAGATTGTGAGCAAGATGGTAGATAGTACTGCCTTCCCTGTAACTGACGATATTGCTGCACATTTAATTATTGAAGTAGATGGCAACAATATGGATGTGTTGATGGGAGAAATGGAAGCCATTGCAGAAGTGTTAACTCAATATGAAGCAGGTGAAATTTTCTTTGCAGATGATGCTCAGCAGAAAACTGAATTATGGAAATTGAGAAGAAGAGTTGCAGAGGCAGTTAAAAGTGTTGGTTACACCATTGAAGAAGATACCGTTGTTCCAAGAGCTGAATTACCAAAATTAGTAAAAGGTGTAAAAGCATTAGGCACTCAATATGGCTTCAATGCGGTTTGTTATGGACATGCTGGAGATGGTAATCTACATATAAGAATTAACCACCCTACTATTAAGAACTCTCATGGTAGTGAGGAAATGAATAAGATATTAAAAGAACTATTTGTATTAGTACATAGCTTAGGAGGCACTATTAGTGGTGAACACGGTATTGGATTAATTCAAAAGCCATACATGCCAGTGGTTTTTAAAGATGCATCTTTAGAAATCATGAAAGGAATTAAAAAAGCATTTGACCCAAACAATATTTTAAACGCAGGAAAAATCTTTGATTTAAATTAATCAAATAGTTCATGAAAAAAATCTTAGTAATGCTGTTGAGTAGTTTTGTGATTCAAGCTGAGGCACAAAACAATACTATTCAAACTACCAAATTAATGGAACCTGAAAAACCATTAATGATTGGCGGAGGATTAGTTCTTGGAGGAGGCACTGGATCTTTTCAAATTGGATTAAACCCTGAATTAGTTAGATCTTATAATGATTATATAGATCTTGGCTTGATCTCCAATATTTATTATAGTTCTTTTAGAACAACTGAAATTTCAAGTACCAATGCTAAATTTCATAAAACCCAATTTGGCTTAGGTGGTTTTGCAAGAGTATGGCCAGTCTCTGAATTCTTTTTGCAAATTCAACCAGAATACAATTGGACATGGACTAAACAAACCAATTTAGTTATTAATGAATCTAATAAGGTTAATGTAAGCGCTACAAGTGTTCTTGCAGGTATTGGATATGGAAGAAGAACCGAAAATGGTTTTTCTTATTTAAGTATTATGATTGACTTAGTAAACTCTCAACAATCTCCTTATGGTATGGGACAGTTAAGACCACAACCCATTTTTAGAGCTGGCTTTGGATTGCCAATTCATATTGCTAAGGCAAAGCGTTCAAAATAGTTGTTGCGTCTTTGCATACAATAAAACGCTCTCTCCAATTGTCATACAAGAAACCTTCTTGTTCCATATGATCTAATAATTCAATCAAATGATTGTAATAACCTTGAACATTTAAGATATACACTTTCTTGTTGTGTATTCTTAAATTATTCCAAGTAAGCATTTCAAATAATTCATCCAGAGTTCCCATACCCCCAGGTAAAATGATAGCAGCGTCGCATTTGTCGTACAATAATAATTTACGACTATGCATATCTTCTGTAACAATTAATTCTGTTAAACCCTCATGTTGGGCCTCCCACTCTAACAATAGTTTAGGAATAATGCCAATTACTTTGCCATTCTTACTCAAACAAGCATCTGCTATTGAACCCATGATTCCCTTTCCACCTCCACCATATACCAATTGAATTCCTTTTTGGGCCAATCCTTCGCCTAATTCAATAGCTTGTTGGGTATACATTTCATTATTTCCAGACTTGGAACCACAAAATATAGTTACGGAACTTATTTTCATAGATAGGAATTTAAATCG
>JALRFB010000071.1 GCA_023256555.1 Sediminibacterium sp.
CTTCTTCAATCTTATACTGACTGCCATATTTCTCTTGTAAAGCAGCTAATAAATTTTTCTTATTGCCATTGGCATCTACCGGAAGGGCCTCTGTTACAATAGATTTGTTTACAGCAGGAACTTCTTTTGCAGGAGGGGCTGCTTTTTTTGGTGGAGCTGTTGGTTCAGTTGCTACTGTAGCAGCTATTTCTTTTTTAATAATGGTTGCTGTTGCCTCTGGTGCCGGTGTCTTAGCGCTTTCAATAACCAACTTGGCTTCTTGATTGACTACAATATTACTTAGGGGAACAATTTTCTTGGTTCTAATGGGGTAGTGAACGTCAACTAGTTTTTTTTTTACTAGTTGGCCATCTTCCATACTTAACGATAATGCTTGTTGTAAAAAATTAAGCTTTATTAAAGCTAATTCCACATGCAAGCGTTTATTTCTAGCCATTTTAAATTGAATCTCAGCTTCATTTAAAATATTCAATGCACTTACTAAATAGGAAGTATCTACTTTTTGAGTAGTACTTAGGTATTGATCTCTCCAACCTTCTATAGATTCTAATAAATGTGCACTTGCTTTGTCTTTGCAGACCAATAAGTTTCTGATAAAACTTGCGAATCCATAGAGTACCATATCTCCTTCAAACCCTTTTTGATTAATCTCATCATATAATAACATGGCATTGGTTAAGTCCTGCGCTGTTAAGTAATCTAATAGTTTAAAGAAATAGGCTTCGTCTAAAATATTTAAATGCTCTAAAGTATTGGCATATGTTAACTCTCCATTGGAAAAGCTTACAATTTTATCTAAAATACTCAAAGCGTCACGCATACAACCCTCACTTTTTTGAGCGATTAATTGTAGTGCATTTTTTTCTGCCTTGATATGTTCTTTTTCTACGATCTCTTCCAAGTGAACAACAGTGTCATTATTGGTAATTCTCTTGAAATCAAAAATTTGACATCTACTTAAAATAGTAGGAAGAATTTTATGTTTCTCAGTAGTTGCTAAAATGAAAATGGCATAAGGTGGTGGCTCTTCTAAAGTTTTCAAGAAAGCATTGAAGGCACTAGCGCTTAACATGTGAACCTCATCCACGATATATACCTTGTATTTACCAGCTTGAGGAGCAAATCGAACTTGCTCCACTAATGCTCTAATATCATCTACGGAATTATTACTAGCAGCATCTAATTCATGTATGTTTAAACTAGCTCCTTTTTCAAAAGACACACAGCTCTCACAACTGTTACAGGCTTCACCTTCTTTAGTGATTTTAGTACAGTTAATGGTCTTTGCTAAAATTCTTGCACAAGTAGTCTTACCAACTCCTCTTGGACCACAGAATAAAAAAGCATGTGCTAAATGGTTGTTTAAAATGGCATTTTTTAGGGTAGTCGTAATATGGGCCTGTCCCACCACTGTATTAAAGTTTTGGGGCCTATATTTTCTAGCTGATACAACAAAATTTTCCATACTTGAAGCGCAATATACATATTATTTGGCAGTGTAGTCCATTTCTGGATGACGTTCAAAAGGATGTTGATTTAAGTCAAAAATATGTCTATAAGTAACCATTCGTCTACTTGGTTGGGCGCCTAAACTTTTGTAGATATTCACCATTTTAGGGTTCCAATCTGCTGCCCATCCCATTTCGTATTGTGTGTATGTTTTAATCTTATATAGTAACAAAGCACTAGAATAAATTAGGAAGCTATCCACTCCTAAAGATTGGTATTTGGGTACTACTCCAAAAGCTAGTCCCGTTAATTGAGTGTTTTGTTTACGCCACTTCATCCACAGTAAATGAATCTTCTGTAATAGTCCTAATTGTCCATTGAAATGTTTGAAATATTGATTTACATCGGGGATATTAATAAACATGGCAATGGGCTCTTCTTTGTAATAAGCAAACCAAATCACTCTCTCATCCATAATAGGACTGAGGGTCTTAAATAATTTTATGATTTGTTCTAAAGTAATCGCTTTTGCTTCACCGTGTTGCGCCCATGCTTCATTGTAAATAGTGACAAAATCTTGTGCGTATTTGGTCAAATTTTTTTTATCTAAATGCTTCGCTTGGTAATCTGCTTTGGATTTGAATTTTATGTAACGTTCTTTAAATCTTGGAGGAAGCTCGTCAAAAATATTGAGTCTATAATAGTATTGGTTGTAAAAATTTTTAAAACCATACTCTTCAAATAAGTTTTGGTAATAGTCTGGGTTAAATGACATGCCATACATGGGTTCTTTGTCAAATCCTTCCACCATTAAACCCCACCATTTATCTCTGTCGCCAAAATTCACAGGCCCGTCCATGGCTTCCATTCCATTTTCTTTCAACCATTCTTTGGCAGTATCAAATAATAGGTTAGCCGCTTCTATATCATTGATGCAATCAAAAAAACCACAGCAGCCGGTAGCAAATTCAGTACCCTTATTTTTGTATTTGGAATAATAAAAAGCTGCAATTCTTCCAATCCATTGTCCAGCTTCATTTTTTAATAACCATCTTTTTGCATTACCGTCTTTGAATAATTTATTTTTTAAAGGATCAAATACTTGTAATACCTCATTATCTAATGGTCGAATATAGTTTGGGTTAAACTTGTTCAAGTCTGCATTCACTTGACAAAAAACTTTATCTAATTCGGGATAATTTACTTCTACAATTTGCATAGGCTCAAAGCTAGAATGTTTTTAATATACTTAGTGCAAATAGTCCAGCAGTTTCTGTTCTTAATCTAGTAGGTCCTAGTCCAATGGCTTCATAATTGCTTGCTAAAGCTTGTTCAATTTCATTTGGACTAAAATCTCCCTCAGGTCCAATAGCTACAATTAAATCTTTTGAAGGAGCAAGGGATTTAATAGATGTTTTTTCCGTTGGTTCACAATGAGCGATGTACTTATTTGTAGCATTGTATTGTTCTATAAACTGTTTAAAATTAGTAGGGACGCTTAATATTGGTAACCAAGCTTGTTGACTTTGTATCATGGCAGATTGAATGATATTTTGCATTCTATCTGTTTTAAATCTTTCATGAATAGTTCGTTCACATAATAATGGAACTATAGTGTGTACACCCATTTCGGTTGCTTTTTCAAAAAGCCATTCTAATCTTACTGCATTTTTTAAAATAGAGATACCCAAAATAATTTTTTGTGAAGAAGATGGAACAGTGGTTTCTTTTAATATTTGAACTTGGGTGTGTTTTTTATGAGCATCCATAATGCTTGCTTCAAAAACTCCGCCCATTCCATTGGTCATTTGAATGATATCACCAGCTTGCATGCGTAAAACCTGTGCACAGTGTTTGCTGCTTTCTTCACTCAAAGTAAAATTGGGGGCACCAAAGTTTATCTGAGCTTCGTAAAAATAAGGTGCAGACATCTTGCTAAACTTTAAAAAGGTGAAGCGTCATCATCGATACCATCATCAAAAGAGCCGCCATTCATTTTACTTCCTTGTATAAAAAATCTTCCCCCATCATTGTCTCCACCACCTAGTCCTGGAGTTATTGGTTTGTAATTGCTTCCTAATCCTGGAATGCCGCCGCCGCTATCTCCATCCCAATCTTCGAATCTTTGAATATCCAATCTTGCTCTTAGTTTAATAATATCTAAAGAACCATTTCTGTGCTTTGCAATTCTGATATGCGTTTCACCTTGAGTACTTTCTCCCATCTCATTACTCATTACCTCGTAGTATTCTGGTCTGTAAATAAACATAACCATATCGGCATCTTGTTCAATCGCACCAGATTCTCGTAAGTCACTCAATTGAGGCATCTTACTTTCTTTTCTAGTTTCCACGGCACGACTCAATTGAGACAAAGCTATAATAGGAATTTGTAATTCCTTTGCCAAAGCTTTTAAACTTCGAGAGATATTACTGATTTCTTGTTCACGGTTGCTATTTCTATCACCTGAACCACTCATCAATTGTAAGTAATCAATGATGATCATTTTTACCTGATGCTTATTCACCAATCTTCTTGCTTTTGCTCTAAATTCAAAAATGTTTAAAGCTGCTGTATCATCAATATAAATTGGAGCAGTTTCTAATTTCTTAATTCCTTTACTATGTAATTGTTGGTACTCGTGCTCTTCCAATTTACCTCTTGAAATTTTTTCCATCTTAATTTCACTCTCTGCACTTAAAATTCTTTGCACCAACTGTGCAGCACTCATCTCCAAACTGAAAAATCCAACTGCCTGAGGTTTGGTAGGATGCAATGCCGCGTTTCTTGCAAGGTTCAAGGCAAATGCGGTTTTACCCACAGATGGTCTTGCTGCTAAGATAATTAAATCGGTAGGTTGCCATCCAAAAGTAATTCTATCCAAACTTGTGAAACCACTTGGTACACCAGAGATTTCGTCTTTTTGTTTTCTTAACTCATCAATTCTGTTCACGGCAGTGGCTAATGCATCTCCAATATCAACGAAGTTCTTTTTCAAATAATTATTTGTGATATTAAACATCTTGGTTTCACTATCGTCTAATAAATCAAATACATCCGTACTATCTTCATAAGCATTAGAAATTACTTCTCCGCTAATTCTAATTAATTCTCTTTGAATAAATTTTTGTAAAACAATTCTTGCATGCGCTTCAATATTGGCAGTAGATACTACCACATTGGTTAATTTAGAAATATAATATGCACCACCAATTAAATCTAATTGCTCTCTTTTTTTCAAAGCTTCCACCACAGTTAACATATCAATAGGTTGATTGTCCAATTGCAATTGTTGCATGGATTGGAAAATCATTTGATGCGCTTCTACATAAAAGCATTCTGGTTTCAATACTTCGGTAACGGTATCAAAAGCACTTTTTTCTAAAAGAATGGCACCTAAGACAGCTTCTTCCAACTCTCTTGCCTGAGGGGGTATTTTACCGTACATCATGGTACTGATATCCGCAGAAGGAGTTTTCTTTCTTATATTTCTATTGGTATTTAAATTGGGAAGAGGCATATCTGTTTCACTATTTTCTTATTGCGAATTTAACCCAGCAAACTTAGACTTCCTTGTTTTGGTACAAATGTTGTTTTTCACAGCTTGCTTACAATGGTAATTCACAGTAAATTTGGACTTATTAACAGGTATTGCACCTTTTTTTAGCCTATTTTTTTGTATTTTTGAAACCTTACTTTAAAGCTAGAACATGACCATTAGTTACCATTGGCTAAGCCAGTATTTACCACAAGATATAAGTCCAGAAAAATTATCTACGATATTGACATCCATCGGTTTGGAAGTGGAGTCATTGGAAAAATACGAAAATTTCAAAGGTGGCTTGAGTGGCTTAGTGGTGGGAGAGGTATTAGAAACAGTTCAACATCCAAATGCAGATAAATTAAAATTAACCAAAGTCAATATTGGTTTGGAAACGCCATTGAATATTGTTTGCGGTGCTGCAAATGTAGCAGTGGGTCAGAAAGTAGTGGTTGCAACAATTGGTACGACCATTTATCCAAAAAGTGGAGCTCCTTTGACGATGAAATTAGCTAAGATTAGAGGAGAAGCTTCTGAGGGAATGATTTGTGCGGAAGATGAAATTGGATTAAGTGATAACCATGATGGTATTATGGTTTTAGATGCCAATATACCAGTAGGTACACCTGTTGCCAATTTATTTGATTACTACGAAGATTGGATTTATGAAATCGGGTTAACGCCTAATAGAATGGATGCTATGAGTCATTATG
>JALRFB010000072.1 GCA_023256555.1 Sediminibacterium sp.
ATGTGAATGCGGAAAATTTATTTAAAACATTTATTGAATATTTCCCTAATAGTAACAAAACAGAAGAGGTAGAATATTTAAGAGCGTATACTTATTTTTTACGTTCTCCAAAACCAGAATTAGATCAAACGACTACCAATAGAACCATTCAGTTAATGCAAAGTTTTATTGATGCACATCCAACAAGTCCAAGAGTAAAATCTGCCACTGAGACAATTGATGCATGTAGAGCTAAATTAGAATTGAAAGATTATAAAACAGCAACATTGTATTTTGATTTGGCTTTATACCGCGCTGCTGCTATTTCTTACGGTTTATTATCTGATGGATACCCTGATTCAAAAGATGCAGATAAATACAAATTATTGACATTAAAGTCATATTACAAATTCGCAGAAAATAGTTTTGTAGAAAAGCAAAAAGAGCGATTTGATAAAGTGATTGAAGAGTATAATGATTTTGTAGACAGATTCAGTGATAGTCCGTTATTGCCGGAAGCAAAGAAAATTAAAACACAAACTGATAATATTTTAAAAAATATAAAATGAGTAAATTAAGAAGACATATGGGTGCTAATACACCTGCAGTAGTTGAAACTAAAAGTTTAAAAGCTTTAAAGTCAAAAACAGGCAACTTGTATGAATCTATTGCAATCATTGCTAGAAGAGCTAATCAAATTAACATTTCTATCAGAGAAGAGTTACATTCTAAATTAGAAGAGTTTGCTAGCCATACAGATAGCTTAGAAGAGATTCATGAGAATAAAGAGCAAATCGAAATCTCAAAGGCTTATGAGCGTATGCCTAATCCAGCTATTTTAGCTACAGCAGAATTTATTGATGATAAAATCTATCATCGTAAAAACGAAGAAACAGATCTTTTCCGTTAATTCGGTTATGAATATTGTAAAACGTCCCGATTAATCGGGACGTTTTTGTATTTTAGAAGTGCAAAACAAACCAATGCGTAATAAGCAGTTGATCATAGCTTTTTTAATTATTCTGACTTGTAGATCTATACATGCACAAGAGCTATCTGCTACTGTAAATGTTCAAACAAGCAAGATTGAAAATCAAATTGACACAAAGATTTTTACGCAGTTTCAAAAACAACTAAAAGACTTTATTAATCAAAGAAAATGGACTTCTGATGTATTTGCATTAGAAGAGAAGATTGATTGTAGTTTTTACATTACGATAGAATCTATTGTATCACCTGGAGTGTATGAAGCTAAATTAAGTGTAGTGGCCAATAGGCCAGTGTATAATGCAAATTATACAACGCCTTTATTGAATTTGCAAGATGCTAATTTCACTTTTAAGTATCAATTGGCTCAACCAATGGAGTTCAATGAAAATAGGGTACAAGGAGCAGATCCTTTAGAAGCCAATTTGACTGCTGTAATTGCGTATTACATTAATATCATTATAGGATTAGATTATGATTCATTTGCTCCTAAAGCTGGCATGCCTTATTTTAATAAAGCATTAAACATTGTCTACAATGCACCAGAGGGGTCAGGAATTAGTGGTTGGAAATCTTATGATGGCCAAAGAAATAGATACATTTTGGTTGACAATCTTACGAAGAGTGGTTTTGATAAATTACATGATGTTATTTATTCTTATAATAGAGAAGGACTTGATCAAATGGCGGATAAGCCTGAAATTGCAAGAGCAGCTATATTAAATGCATTAATGGGAATGCAAGAAATAAATGATGCCAATGTAAATTCAATGGCAGTTCCTATTTTAATGCAAGGCAAATTCACTGAGATTGTGGGAATTTTTGGCAATGCAGATAAATCTATGAAAAAGCAATTATTGAATACTTTGTCTGTAATTGATATAGCGAATATTAACCGATATAAAGAGAAATTGGAATGAGAAAAATTTTCATAATACTTTGCATATTTATATTTTCTTGTCAAGATAAGGAGCAACCTAAAAATTTGGTTCCGTTTGATAAGATGAAGGTAGTGCTGTATCAATTGATGAAAGCAGATGAATACTACACTAGGTCTGTTTCTGCTGATACCGCAATGCAATTAGAAAAGAAAAATATCCAATTCTATAAACAAATTTTCGAACTAAATAAAGTGGATAGAAATGACTTCTTTGAAACCCTCACTTATTTACAAAAGCGTCCAATTGAGTTCAAAGAACTAATGGATTCTACTTATGAATTGTCGAAAAGAGAAAAACTACAGTTAAACGTCCACTAAAAAAGCATTAATTGCCCAAGTGTTTTTACATTTGAGCTCAAAACAATAAAACCCTTTCATATGAGTAATTTAATAGGCAAAGCAGCGCCTTCATTCACACTATTTGACACAGATAAAAATGCCGTTTCTTTAACTGATTTAAAAGGCAAGAATGTGGTCGTATTATTTTTCCCTTTAGCCTTTACAGGTGTTTGTACTACTGAATTATGTAATATCAGAGATAATATTGGTATTTACAATTCAACTAATGCTACTGTATTAGGAATTTCAGTGGATTCTTTATTTACTTTGGGTAAATTCAAAGAAGAGCAAAAATTAAATTTCCAATTATTAAGTGATTTCAATAAAACTGCAGCAAAAGCATATGATGTTTTGTATGAAACTTTTCCTGCTTTTGAAATGCAAGGTGTTGCAAAGCGTTCTGCTTTTGTGATTGATAAAGATGGTGTAGTGCAGTATGAAGAAGTTTGTCCAACACCAGGTGATTTACCAAATTTTGAAGCAATTCAACAAACTTTGAATAAATTAAACTGAAACGTCCAATCTTGTTAGGTTTTATAAAATATAAACCTACAAGATTTGATATATAATGATTTTTAAAGGGCCCATGGGGCCCTTTTTGCATCATGTTAGCATGATACAAAAAAGCCGCTGATTTTTCAGCGGCTTTTTTTATCGGTCACATACTTCTACAATCAAGAATTTTAAGTAATGCGTATTTTCCATCCCCCAAATAATTGGATGATCACTTGATTGTGTTTGGAAAGTAACTTGTCTAATTCTTTTTCTCGCATCTTTAGCAGCCATATTGATAGTTTCCAAAAATAATTCAGGACTTACTAAATTGGTACAACTTGACGTTACTAAGAAACCACCATTCTTGATCAATTTCATTCCTCTTAAATTGATTTCTTTATAACCTGTGATGGCTTTTTCAATATTGGATCTGCTTTTAGTGAAAGCAGGAGGGTCTAACATCACCACATCGTATTTTCTTCCTTCTTTACCCCAAGCCTTCAATACATCAAAAGCATTCATTGCTTCAAATTTCACTATATGATCAAGTTTATTCAAAGCTGCATTTTTGTTGGCTTGTGCAACAGCATTTTCAGAAATATCAATTCCTAAAACTGACTTTGCGCCATATTTTGCAGCATGAATTTCAAAAGTTCCAGTGTAAGTGAATGCACCTAAAACATCCGCATCTTTAACAATATGTTGAATAGCTCTTCTATTATCTTGTTGATCTAAAAAATATCCAGTCTTTTGTCCAGTCTCAATGTTTACATAAAATTGTAAACCATTTTCATTGATGATAATTTCTGTAGGGAAGGGGGCACTTAAATAATCTTTGATTTGAGGTAATCCTTCTAGCTCTCTTACAGGTACATCGTTTCTTTCATAAATACCTTTAGGACTGAATACGCTATTTAAAGCATCAACAATGGCAGGCTTCCAGATATCCATTCCCAAAGCCAATGTTTGAATGACAAAATAGTCATTGAACTTATCAATAATTAAAGCCGGTAAACCATCTGCTTCTCCAAAAATCAATCTACAGTTTTCTGTATAACCCATTTTTTGGCGATAAGACCAAGCTTCTTTTATTTTAAGTAAAAAGAAATCCGCATTAATATCTTCTTTCTTTCTAGTAAGTAATCTTACGATAATTTGAGAAGCAGGGTTGATATAGCCTCTTCCAGCAAATTGCTCATCAAAATAGTACACCTCCACAATATCCCCTGCAGTAACTGGGCCTACAATCTTCTCCACGTCGTTATTGAAGATCCAAGGGTGTCCAAGGGCGATTCTTTGAGAAATTTTACGCTTTAAATACACTTTAGTCATGCCGCAAAGATAGGCACCAAATAGGTGACAACTTGTTCATTTTAAGCCAGTTTTCTGCCAATTTTGCCCTATTTATTGCTTTGGCAATATTTTTGGAAGATATTTGCAATAATATAAACTTATGGAAGAGACTGTATTGAACCCGGAGGCCAACGAGTCAGGAGCCCAAAATGCTGAAAATATCTCTCAAAATGAGGCAGAAACGACTCAAAACCCTTTGAGTGAGTTAGAGCAAGCTCAAGCAGAGATCGCAGAGCAAAAGGACAAATATTTACGTCTAATGGCCGAATTTGAGAACTTTAAACGTAGAACGGCTAAAGAAAGAATTGACTTAATACAAACTGCAGGAAAAGACGTGATTGTTTCTTTATTGGAAGTGTTGGATGACTGTGATAGAGCTGAAAAACAATTGGCAAGCACAGAAGATATTGCATTACAAAAAGAAGGCATTCAATTGGTATTTAATAAGGTTAGATCTATTATGCAATCAAAGGGATTAAAAGCAATGGAAAGTATTAATACACCTTTTGATGTAGAATTACATGAAGCGATAACAGAAGTGCCTGTACCAGATGAGATGAAAGGTAAAGTGGTAGATGAAGTAACAAAAGGTTATTTATTAAATGATAAAATTATTCGTTTTGCTAAAGTGGTTGTAGGCAAATAAAAAATGTATTATGTCAAAAAGAGATTTTTACGAAGTTCTGGGAGTAAGCAAATCTGCTACTGCGGATGAGATCAAAAAAGCATACCGAAAAGTAGCGATGCAATATCATCCAGATAGAAATCCTGGAGATAAAGCTGCAGAAGAAAAATTTAAAGAAGCTGCAGAAGCCTACGAGATTTTAAGTGATGCGGATAAGAAAGCAAAATATGATCGCTTTGGTCATCAAGCATTTGGTCCAGGTACCGGAGGTGGAGGATTCCACGGTGGTGCAGGAATGGACATGAATGATATCTTTAGTCAGTTCGGAGATATTTTCGGAGACGATGCATTTGGAAGTTTCTTTGGTGGTGGTGGAAGATCAAGAGGTGGTGCAAGAGCCAGGGGTCAAAGAGGAAGTAATCTTCGTATTAAATTGAAATTGAATTTTGAAGAGATTGCCAATGGAGTGAACAAGCAAGTGAAAGTTAAAAAACATGTGCTATGTACAACTTGTGGTGGTAATGGAGCAAAAGATAAAGATAGTATGCAAACCTGTGGAACTTGTAAAGGTTCTGGTCAGGTAAAGAAAGTAACCAATACTTTTTTAGGTCAAATGCAAACAGTCAATACATGTCCTACATGTAATGGTGAAGGAAGTACAGTGACTGCAAAGTGTGGATCTTGTAAAGGAGAAGGTAGAGTATATGGAGAAGAAACTATTTCGATTGATATTCCCGCAGGTGTAAGTGATGGTATGCAATTGAGTATGTCTGGCAAAGGAAATGCAGGTGAGAGAGGTGGTATGGCCGGTGATTTAATTATCATGATTGAAGAAGAGCCGCATGAGTTCTTACATAGAGATGGTGTGAATGTAGCATATGATTTATAT
>JALRFB010000073.1 GCA_023256555.1 Sediminibacterium sp.
AATAGGGATTTTGGGTTACTTTTGGGCCTCTTAAGTATTAATCTCTTGAAAGCTGAAATCAATGAACAAGCCCTTTTAAAAGGGTTAGCACAAAATGACTCTAAAGCGGTGGAAACCCTTTATAAAAGTCATTTCACCATGATTCAGCATTTCGTGCTCAACAATAATGGAAGTTTTGATGACGCAAGAGATCTTTTCCAAGAAGCCATGATCACTTTATATGAAAAAGTCCAATCGGATAGTTTTGTATTAAGTTGCCAAATCAAAACCTACCTCTTCTCAATTTGTAAAAACTTGTGGCTCAAGCGTTTACAACAAATGGGCAAATATAGCGCTCCATTGAGTACAGAAGAAGAGAGTATTGCAGTAGAGGCAGATTTGGAGGCCTTTCAAAAGAAAGATGCTGCATTTACTATTATGAATAGAGCTTTAAATAGTCTGGGGGAACCTTGCAAAAGTCTTTTAGAAGGCTACTATTTAAATAAGAAAGGGATGCAGGAATTAGCCGAGGATTTTGGTTATACCAATGCAGACAACGCGAAGAACCAGAAATATAAATGTTTAATGCGCTTAAAGAAATTGTTCTTTTCGCAATATAATATAGGAGACTAAATAAAGATGATGATGGATGATATTCAATTATTAGAAGCTATAGAAAGATACCTGGCAGGCGATATGTCTACTCAGGAGATGGCTCAATTTGAATCCATCCGTAAGCAAACGCCCGAAATTGATCAAATGGTAGTAGAGCATGAAATGTTCTTACATCAAATGAACCAATTTGCTAAACGTAAGAATTTTGCTGCTTTATCTAAGAAAACATTTGATACTTTATACGCAGCTGGTGAATGGGATATCATTGATGAAAATTCTACCAAGGGTAAAGTGATTTATCTTTGGAATAAATACAAGAAAGTAACTGCTATTGCTGCATCTGTGGGTGGATTTATTGCATTATTCACTTCTTCAATGATTTTATACTTCTCTCCTAGTTTGAATGGCTCTCAGGTTTTACAATTAAGCAAGGCTATTGAAGTAATTAAGAAGGATCAAAAAGTGCAGGGTCATTTATTGAATGAAGTAAAGACTAAGTTGCCAGAAAATGCCAAGTTAATTAGTGGTGGTTCTGGCTTTTTAATTGATACCAAAGGTTTTGTGATTACCAATGCGCACGTTTTAAAAGGTAATAGTGCTATTGTAGTAAACAGTGAAGGTCAAGAATTGAAAGCGGATATTGTATATGCAGATCAAGTTTTAGATTTAGCATTATTACAAATCAATGATGAAGAATTTAAGCAACCTAAACAATTGCCTTTCACTATTCGTAAAAAAATGACCGAATTAGGTGAAGAGATTTTCACATTGGGTTATCCAAGATCAGATAATGATATTGTGTATGGGAAGGGCTATTTAAGTGCTCAATCTGGGTTCGAAGGAGACAGCAATGCTTATCAAATTCAAATCAGCGCTAACCCAGGTTATTCTGGAGCTCCAGTATTTAATGATAATGCAGAATTAATTGGCATTATTAGTACACGTCAAAAACAAGCTGAGGGTGTTGCATTTGCTATTAAGTCTAAAAAGATTTACGACTTAGTAAATACCATCAAAGAAAACGAGTCAACCAAAGACGTAAAGGTGAAATTAGCAAAAGCTAGTTCCAAATTAGGAAAAGATAGAAAAAGTCATATTAGTAATTTCAAGAATTACATTTACTCTATCAAATCTTACAACTAGTAATTTCACTAGTTCATTACCAAAGTTTTGCAGGATATATATTTGAAGCAACTAATGCATCAATATTTGCTTTAACACCTGGTGCATCTTCTTTGTATGTTACACCAAACCATTTTGCATTAGTTGGAATCACTTTAACATTACCTAATTGCAATTCGCTGTATCTTCCTGCTACAAATGGAATATAAAATTCAGACTTTAATTCCTGTCCTTGTTTACTTAAGAATATTTTAAACTCGCTTGCACATAAATCAATAAAGCCAGGCGCAAAACACATAAAATTCATACTCACTCTAGTATCTTCTTTTAAAGGAGTCTCTACTCCATTTTCTTCGAATACAATTTGACCTGAAGTAGTTCTATAAATTTTTGTACGCTCATTAATAGCAGTCAAATTATCATTGGCATCTGTACTACAAACACCTCTACTTACTGTACCATTTTCGCTTAATGTATTAGATAGTTCATATCCTAAAATACAATATTGTTTTTCAGAGCATTCAGTGGTTAAAAAAGTATACGCTTGTTGAAAAGCTTCTGCTCCATAATAATCATCCGCATTGATTACAGCGAATGGTTCATTCACTATCCCCTTGGTACACAATAATGCATGTGCAGTTCCCCAGGGCTTTGTTCTATCTGCAGGAACATCAAAACCTTCGGTAAACTTGTCTAAAGATTGGTACACATAAGCTGTAGCAATTTTACCAGCCAATTTGGGTTCAAAACTAGCTTTGAAAGCATCGCTAAAATCTTCTCTGATAATGAAGACCACTTTGCCAAATCCAGCTCTAATAGCATCAAATATTGAATAATCCATAATGGTTTCACCATTTGGACCAAATCCCTCTGTTTGCTTTTGACTACCATACCTGCTTGCCATCCCTGCCGCTAAAATCACTAATGTAGGTGCACTCATCTCGCTATTTTTTTAATTAATTGTACATTTACCCAGCAGGTAAATGAAGTCTGCAAAAATAACTGATTTTCACTAATTATAAAAAGTTTGCATACAAAAGCCACTATATCACATTTAAATCATTACGAATCCAATGGTCATACTATTGATATGTTAAGACTAGATTTAGTACACCCTATTGTTAGTGGAAATAAATGGTATAAGTTAAGTGGATATTTACAAGATGCTCTCTCAAAAAATGCAAGCCATATTGCTAGTTTCGGCGGCCCATACTCCAATCATATTGTTGCACTAGCATTTGCAGGAAAGGCAATTGGCCTTCAAACAATTGGTTATATTAGATCCAATAAAGACGAGCCACTCACCCCCAGTTTAGAAGAAGCTTTGTCTTATGGAATGCAATTGGAGTTTTTAGGAAGAACATCATTTCAAGAATTAAAAGCTAGTATACTACAAGAAGAAAAAACATCTAACACCTATTTTATTGACGAAGGGGGGTATGGAAAATTAGGTGCTATTGGATTTGCAAGTATTGCAGAGGAAGTAAATATAAGCAGCTATGATTATATATTGGCTGCAGTAGGCACTGGCACTATGTTAGCAGGATTAATTAGTTTATGTCAACCTCATCAAAAAATTATAGGAATTCCTGTTTTAAAAAATGAAGGCACAATTAGGTCTGAAATAAATTCAATTCTACCCAAGGAACCAATATCTTATGAATTACTTCATCAATTTCATCAAGGTGGTTACGCAAAAACAACCAATGAACAAATTCAATGCATGAATCAATTTTGGAAACACACAAATATTGCTACCGATATTGTATATACTGGGAAATTGGTAACTGCTTTTGAGACTTTATTAAAAGATGAATATTTTGAAAAAGGAAAAAAAATCTTATTGATTCATTCTGGAGGATTGCAGGGCAATAGATCTATCGCGCCTGGTATATTGCATTTCTAGCCAATTAACTCGCAATCAAAAATATGGGCAAAATGTTTTTTAATTTTTTGCTTCACTTCTTCATAATCTACTTTTCTACCTAATTCTTTTTCTAAAGAAGTCACTGTTTTACCCTGTATTCCACAAGGAACAATATACTCAAAATGCGAAAGATCTGGATTCACATTTAATGCAAAGCCATGCATGGTAATCCATCTACTACATTTTATACCCATGGCACAAATTTTTCTTGCCATAAATGGATTCTCAGGTTCTAGCCATACCCCAGTTTCACCTGCACTTCTCTCTCCTATTAAACCATATTCTGCAATAGTGTCAATGATCACTTGCTCTAAAGTTCTCAAATACCAACCCAAATCTGTTTGAAACTTATCTAAATCTAAGATAGGATAACCCACAATTTGTTGAGGACCATGATAGGTAATATCACCCCCTCTATTAATATGGAAAAACTCGATACCTAATTTTTCTAATTGTTCTTCAGATACTAAAACATGCTCCCTTTTTCCATTTTTACCCAAAGTAAATACTGGCGGATGCTCTACCATAATAAATCTATGTTCTGTATTAGTGAGCTTAACATCTTCGTTATGCTCTCTAGCTAAAGACTTGATTGCAGTGTTTTTCGCCAAAAGGGTTTCTTGGTAATCCCAGGTAGGTTGAAAGGATTTTACCCCTAAATCTTCGAAATACACTTTTTGTAGCATAGAACAAAGTTACAAACTAAGCAGCAATATCCTACTTTTGCAACATGTCAAGCGAACAAGAAATTAGTATCGAAGAAAATAACGAAGAAGTTTATGAGCGATTGGTCTTTATGGTTGATAAAGGTCAAGAACCCATGCGCATAGATAAATGGGTACAGATGCGGATTGAAGGTATGACCAGAAATAAACTTCAAAATGGGATTGATGCAGGCTTTCTCACAGTGAATGGAAAAGTGGTGAAGAGTAATTATAAAACCAGACCTTTCGATGAAGTCGTATACATGAGTTATGTAAATCCAGATTATACCGAATTAAAACCGGAAAAAATGGATTTAGACATTGTATACGAGGACGATGCAGTAATGGTAATCAATAAGCCAGCCAATATGGTTGTGCATCCAGGCATTGGTAATTACACTGGAACATTGTTAAATGGTGTTGCTTATCATTTATTATCTCAAAATCCAGATTTAAATGAAGAACTACTACCAAGATTTGGTTTAGTACACAGAATTGACAAGAACACCACTGGACTGATTGTATTAGCTAAAACTCCAGAAGCTGCAAGTCATTTAGCAAAACAATTTTTCAACCATACTGTTGAAAGAAAATATATGGCTTTGGTTTGGGGAGATGTACAAGAAGATGAAGGCACCATTGAAGCACATATTGCTCGACACAAAACCAACAGAAAACAATTTGACGCATACCCAGAAGGGGAAACAGGCAAACATGCCATTACGCATTATCAAGTTGTAGAGCGCTTTAATTACACTACCCTTGTTTCTTGTGTTTTAGAGACAGGGAGGACGCACCAGATTCGAGTACACATGAAATATATCGGTCACACACTTTTCAATGATTGGGAATATGGCGGAGACAGAATATTAAAAGGAACTATCTATACCAAATACAAACAGTTTGTAGACAATTGTTTTGAAGCTTGCCCTAGATGTGCTTTACACGCAGCCACTTTAGGTTTTGAACATCCTACTACTGGACAACATATGAGTTTCGAAAGTCCATTGCCTTCTGATATGGAAGCCGTGATTACTAAGTGGAGGAATTATAAGTCATCCGCTCATAAGTTAGAAGAATAGGAGCAATACAAAATTATAATCAAAAAAAAATCGAGCCCACCGTTTATGGGTGGGCTCGAAAAAATCATAAGAGTGAGTAAATTAAAAGGCCTTAAATTTTACAAGGCCTTTTAATTTACTTCTTCTCAGCAGCGGCCATTGGAGATAATCCAAATGAC
>JALRFB010000074.1 GCA_023256555.1 Sediminibacterium sp.
TTAAAATTTTGTGAAATAAATTTGTTGAGATTAATAAAAATATTATAAATTTTGAAAGATTAGGTTTTGCACAATTTAAAGTTATGCATATATTAGATTTCTAATTTTTTTATTAATTTTTTTAAATATTTAAAATTTTTAACTATTCACTAGTTTTGAACTTTGATTTTTGAATAAACCAAACGGTGAGGATAGGAATGATTAAGGTTAATAAAGTCACTACAATGAGTAAAATACCAAGTTCAGAATAATCTGCCTTAGATTGAATAGTTCCTGTAATTTTATCTTTTAAAAAATATAATTGATGATCAAAAAAAGAAAAATTCAAATTAGAATCCACTGCTTCTAATCCATTACTCATAGTTACTTTACCTAATCCAAATTGTTCAAAAACATAAGGGCTACCTTTAATACTATTTTCGCCAGTAGATAAGATCCTTCCATTAGCATCTCTAAACTGAACATTTGCCACTGCATTTCCAGAAAGGGATAATTGTGCTATCAATGGATTGATGGTAAAGCTCAATAGAACTATTAAAAAGAATTTGTTCATGGTATGAATCATTGTATTATTAAAGATAAAAAAAAGGAGCACTTTAAAAAATAAAGTGCTCCTAAATTATAACTAAAATTTAAATCAACACTAGTTTGTGTATCCTGGATTTTGAACCATTAAAGGGTTTGCTTGAATCTCAGAATTTGGAATTGGCAACAAGAATCTAAAGTTACCAGCAGGCAAACTTAAAGCAGTTCCTTGCGCATCAGCCGCTAAACGAGTGATGGGTAAATTTCTTCTCTTAGCATCAAAGAAACGGTGTCCCTCGAATGGTAATTCCTTGAAACGCTCTGTCATAATTGCTGTAATCAAAGCATCTTTAGTAGCAAAGCTTTCATTAACATATGCACTAATTCTAGCAGCTCTCAATGTATTCAAATCAGCAGCTGCACCTGTTAAGTCTCCTGTTTCAGCTTTAGCTTCTGCACGAATTAAGTACATTTCACCAGTTCTGAATACTTTAGCATCAGCTAATAATTCACCTGGAGTACCGTAAGCTGTACCAGCATATTTATTAATTAAAATAGAGTTTGCTGATCTAGATGCGTTTGCTTTTAACAATGGTTCGTCAAAGAAATAAGTACTATAACGAATATCAGTTGTTGGATTATATGCAGCTAATAAAGCCGAAGATGGTCTCCAAGTGATAGTACCAATGTTTGAAGCATTAGCAGAAGTACCTCTATACAAAGCACCAATTCTTCCGCCGGCAGTGGTAGTTCTACTTAACTTAAATACTACTTCACTGTTGTTAGCATCTTTCCATATTGAAGGGAAATTAGTTCTTGTTGCTAAAGGAAATGCAGTAATGTATTCATTAGTATAAGTGATAGCATTTGCATAGTCTTTGATGTACAATGCAGCTCTAGCTTGTAAAGCAGTCACTGCTAATCTAGAAGCTCTATAGATATCAGTATTTGCTGCAGGCAATAAAGCTTTAGCTGCTACCAAATCCGCATTCAATTTTTGAAAATATGGAGCAACTGTAATTCTAGCTTTTGGAGCAAGAGATGGAGTTTCCATATATGCTAAAGCTAAAGCGTTTCCATCTGCTGTATTACTGTAATAACGATACAATTCAAAGTGAGAGAATGCTCTTAAAAACAATGCTTCTCCTTTTACTCTATCCAATGTAGCTTGTTGAGTTGCATTAGCAGCTTTGATATTTGGAATGGCTTCCAATACTCTGTTTGCACGATCTACAATTCTGTAGTATAACGGAAATGCAGTAAAGTTATCTCTAATAGAAATATCTGTAGAAGCATATTGCCATTCATGCACTGTAGCAGAATTATAAAACTCAGCCACTCTTACTTCGTCAGCAAATACACTGTTAAGCAAGATACCCATTTCAACGTTCATTGCTGAGTAAGCACCAATGATACCAGACTCAACATTATCAACGGTTTTAAAAGCGACATCACCGCCAATAAAATCTGTCTCCTTAACGTCTATCACTTTTGTACATGCTGCAAAAAGAGATAGCATTAAGAATGATGCGATTATCAATTTATTTTTTCTCATTTTATTCATTTTTTAGTTGATTAGAAATTGATATCTAAACCAAGTGTATACATACCTGGATTTGGATATTCATTCAAACTAATATTGTTGTTATCTTCTGGATCCAAACCTCTCCAAGGACTCCAAATTGCTAAGTTTTGACCTTGTGCATATATTCTTCCACCATTGATTAATGGCTTACCATTAGGACCTTTAATTGCAGGTAATTGATAAGACACCATTAAATTTCTGAAGCGTAAGAATCTTGCATCTTCTAAGTCAGATGAAGTAAAACCTCTATCAAACTTAGATGATTGGAAAAATTTGTTGTCACCAGCAGCTTGCCATTGGTTATCAATCAACTCTCTTGAAGCTCTTACAATAGTGTGGTATCCTGGTGTACCTCTAGTAATCCAGTTTCTTGTATTGTTACTTCTTACAACATCAAATTGATAAGAGAATAAACCACTAATTGAGAACGCTTTGTATCTTAATTCAAAATCAAATCCACCTTGGTGTCTTGGTAAGAAGTTACCAAATTTAGCAAATTGACCTGCTTTAGCAATATCATTTGTTACGCTACCATCTGGAGCTTCATATCTTGGAGCACCTGTTGTTGGGTCAGCACCTAAATAATTGTAAGTGTAGTGGCTACCATAAGGTAAACCTTTTCTGATTACGAATGTACCCACAAAGAATTCATTCACTGCACCTAAATCTGTAATCTTGTTATCATTAAATGCATGGTTAACACCTAAAGTAACTCCGAAATCACGAGCTCTTACTACATCTACTTTTGCAATGAATTCTAAACCTCTGTTAGACATTTTACCTGCATTGATGTACAAGCTAGAGAAACCTGTAGTACCAGACAATGGCTGACTTACGAATAAGTCGATTGTTTTTTCATCATATGCATCAATATTGAATCTTGCTCTACCATTCCAAACACTAAAGTCTAATCCAATATTCGCTTTTTCAATTCTTTCAATTTTCAAGTTTGGATTACCAGGACTGTTTGGCACTAAACCTGTAATTGTAGAACCTGCGTATGATGCTGTACCGAAGTTAGGTACTTGAGGACCTTGATAGTTGGTGATAGATTGTAAACCTGCACCATAAGTTGTCGTAGAGATAGATCCAATGTTTGGAACAATACCATAAGACAATCTTAATTTCAAATCAGAGAAAATATTTTGCTTGCTTAAAAAACGCTCATTTAAAGCATTCCAAGTAAAACCTGCAGACCAAGAAGTAATTTCTCTGTTTTCTTGATTCACAATTCTTGAAGTACCATCACGACGAATATTTGCATTCAATGTATATCTATTGTCGTAAGTGTATTTAGCAGTAGCAAAATAAGAACGGATACCAAATCCAGATTTTGCACTAGATGCGTTTTGAGGATATGTTGCTGCACCATTGGTTGGCAATGGACCAGCACCTTGACCTGTTTGAGTTAAACGCTTATCCAAGTTGAATAAAGTAAAACCTAAACCTCTTTGATAACCTCTCACAATTTCAAAATTAGCAGAAGCTTCTACTTCTGATTTTCCGAATCTTTCATTATAAACAGTAGAAGCTGTGTTAATGAATTCAGAAACCACTGTATTAGATTCTTGAGCACTACCTGCTTGGAATGATTGTAAAGAACCTACATAAGAGTCTGCATTGATGTAACGGTTTACATAGTTGCTTGAAGCTGTTACACCTAAATTATTTTTTATTGTAAGTGTTGGGAATAATTTGTAAGCTAACAAACCATTACCCACCATTTTAATTTGATCAAAACCACGAGTCGTGTTTTGTAAACCTTCTAATAAGTTAGCCACTTGTCTGTATGCCATAGAAGTACTTGCACCAAATCTTAATGTACCATCTGGATTGTATGGATTTTCATAAGTTTTTGCTCTATAAGTCATTTGGAATGGGTTTCTCGCACTGTTTCCTAAAAACTCACCTTCTGCTAATCTAGAGTTAGAATAACCAATTGAACTATTAAATTGAGCACTAAACTTATCTGTAGAATGATCTAAGTTAAATCTAATGGTATAACGCTTTAAAGAAGAACCAAGGTCAATACCTTGTTGATCGAAATAAGCACCAGATAAGAAGAACTTAGTTCTATCGGAACCACCACTCATAGTTAACTCATGAGATTTAGTGATACCTTCTCTATAAAATAATTTTGAATAATCAATATCGATAAGACTCAAACTATCTAAAGCAGCTTGCTTAGAGGCAGCAGTCATACCTGCTGGGATTACTGGATTTTTAGAAGACCAAACCCAACCTGGAGTATTTGCTAATTTTTCTCTTTCTTCATAAGCCAACATTTCTTTAGTGTTCATCAAGTTCATTCTCTCAAAGGTTGGAGGTCTTGTAACACCATATTGTGTTTTGTAAGTAATAGATGTTTTACCAGCTTTACCTTTTTTAGATGTGATAACAATTACACCTGTACCACCTCTTGCACCATATATAGCAGCTGCTGTTGCATCTTTTAATACAGTGATAGATTCAAAATCATCAGGATTGATAGTTTGCATATCAAAAGAAGGGATAGGCACTCCATCTAATACATACAATGGTTGTGCACCAGCTCCTTGAATTGACTTCACACCACGGATAGTGATTTGCGCACTAGATCCTGGCTGACCAGAACCAGAGTTCGCTAACAAACCTGGCACTCTACCTTGTAAAGCTTGGTCGAAAGAACCCACTGGAACATCATTCACAGTTTTACCACTGATTGTAGTAGCAGCTCCAGCAAACTTAGATTTGCTCTCACGAGTATAACCCGTAATAACTACTTCTTCTAATTCATTTGCAACAGCAACTAATTCAACATTCAATGTAGTTGAACTTCCTATTGCTTTAGATTGCTTTGCATAACCAACAATACTGAAGTTGATTGTTTTTTGATCTGTAACATTAATGGAATAATTACCATTTGCATCAGATAAAGTATTCACCTTGCCGGCGTTCACTGTTACCCCTACCAACCCTTGCTTTGTTTTTTGATCAATTACTTTACCAGAGATCTTTTTAGATCCTTGAGCCAATACTTGAGCAGCGAAACATAAAACAAGAGAAGACAATAAAAATAGTTTTCTCATGTAATTTTAAAATTTAGGTGCCCAAAATAGTCTGAGTTACTCAAAATATTTTTACTAAATCCGATATTTTGAATCAAAAATTTAACTAAAAAATAATTGTGTTTAAAAAAATAAAATCAAAATTTATTTTTCATTAAACAAGCTAACATTTTCAAGTGATATGCCTGAAAGGCAATAAATGCGGGTATTTTAGAAAATTTCTTTCAAGAAATGAAAAGAAAGTTGACGAATTATTGAATGTTGTTTCTTGGGTGAAGCAATTTCTATTTTTGAAAAAGGTTTAGTATTAAAAAACAATTCTGTCATCACAGTTAATCCATTATCTGCAAATAATTCTACACTAGCATTATCAATAATTAAATCAAGTTGAATATTTTTTT
>JALRFB010000075.1 GCA_023256555.1 Sediminibacterium sp.
TCTATTGCAGATTTGAATGCCATGGGAGTGGAGGATAATAAGATACTTTGGGTGATTAGAAAGATGTTAGTGCTTCAAATGAAATTTCCTTTAGCAGTTTTAAAGTTTGGGCCAATTTCTAAAATACTAATGAGCTTTGCTTATTTAACGAGACCTAAATTCAAATAGGTTTTTAAATCGAAGCATTTTCTTTTCAATATACTTCCAAGATAGTATTCCCAATACAAATGAAATAATGGTACTAGTCCAAAGTAGTATTGCAACAGAAGGTTGTAAGCAATAGATGATCAATTGCTGCACAGGGAAAGCATATAGATAAATACCATAAGAAGGATCTTCAATTGTACTATGTATCCATTCTGCAAATTTTGAGCTTCCTTGACCAATATACAATACCAAATATGGCCAACTAAAACCTAACCAAATAGGGTTTAGTTTTAAATAAATCACCAAAATAATTGAAATACTTGCTAGTATCGCCAATATGGTTCTAAAAGGTATTTTATTCCATTCTAATGATGACCAAAAAGCGCCAATCATAAAAAAGAATCCAAGTTCTGCAATTAGGTCTACTCTTAGTTTGAAATTAACATGTTTTAGGTAGTCAATTTGAAAGAGGTTGCCATAGAGTAAAACCCCAATCGTGAAAATCAATATTGGCCAAATCAGTTGTCGAAATTTTCTAAAAGGAAATAAAACCAATAATACTAAATAAAAGAAAAATTCAAAACCCATCGTCCATAATGAACCATTGATGGCTGTGTTGCTATTGTTATCAAATACACCATGAATTCTCCATTGATTATGATAAAGTGTTAGATTATTAAGTATATAATTAGTGGCTTCAACTGGAAATTTGAAAAATGGCTGATGTGGTTGATAGATCAGGTATGCCATACCAACAGATAAAATTAATACTAGGATTAGCCCAGGATAAATTCTTAAAATTCTTTTCCATAAATAGTCTAGCACATTAGGACTTCTTTCCAAACTTTTAAAGATCAAGAATCCGCTAATGGTGATGAAACCTTTTACGCCAAAATAAGAAAGATTGATATAATGATTTGTCCATTCACATAAAGGATCGCATCCTTTATTGCCCAATAGAACGTAGGAGTGTGAAACAATGACTAACCATGCGAAAATAATTCTGATAATATCAAAATTATTAGCTTTTCTAATATGTGTGATGGATGCATTCATTGTTATGAGTACAAATATAAAAGTTTTAGTATCTTGGGAGCATGTTACTTTCTATTATTATTGTCAGTTACAAGTCTACTGCAGATATTCAACATTGTTTGAAGTCTGTATGTAAACCATTATTGGATAATAAAGAAATAGAATGGATTGTTGTGGATAACGATGCTCCAAACAATAGTGCTGCAGTTTTAAAACAGGAATTTCCCTTTATTCAATATATATCATTGGGGTACAATGCTGGTTTTGCAAGAGCGAATAATGCAGGAATTAAAATGGCCAAGGGAGAAACTATATTACTGTTAAATCCAGATACATTAATTAAGCCTAATTCAATTGAAAGATGCCTTGAAAGATTGACATCTTCAGATGCAGTGGCATGCGGTGTTCAATTAATTCATGAGAATGGATTGCCCCAGTTTTCGGGAAGTAAATTTGTAAAAGGAGGTTTAAATCATTTATTAGATTTACCCTATTGGGGTGCAAGTTTAAAATGGTTGGCATCTTTAGCAAAAACTTCTAAGCCATCCGTGATCAAAGCGAGTAAAGAGCAACAAGTAGATTGGATCAGTGGAGCTTTTCTAATGGTCAAAAAATGGGCTGTAGTAAAAGCAGGTTTGTTAGATGAAGATTTCTTTTTGTATGCAGAAGAAGTAGAGTGGTGTAGTAGATTAAGAAAATTAGGGACATTGTATATTTACGGAGATATTGAAATAGTGCATTTGATCGGAACATCCATTCAAACTGCCACCAATGCTACTGACAATTCCTATACAAATTTATCAGACAAGAAGGGCTTGCAATTGATGGTATCTAATCATCTGAGAATTAGAAAACAATATGGTATTTTCTGGTATATGGTTCAACTATTGAATTTTACTTGGACGGTTTTTTATGCATTCCTAATGAGTGTTTTGTTGCACCTTGCTCACGGCAAAAATCCGTTTACCGATTTCAAAATGCTGGTTGGATTTACTAAAAATGTTTTGACTCTTTGGGGCTTGCTTCCTAGAATGATTATAGCCAAGCCTTATTTTTACAAGTGCATCTAAAATCCTAATAAGCCTTTTAGGGTATCTATTCTAAATTGAATGATGGGCCAAGTTTTTGCTGGATGACCTTCCAATGCATATTTAATTCCTAAAATAATGGCAGCACCTAATTTAAAGAAGTATTCAACAATTTTCAGTGAGAATGCTTTATTGCTTATGGCTTTGGTTCTTGCTCTTTCACCTCTGCCCATTCCACTTGCCACACGGTACATATATTCTTTGGTCAATTTCTTCACTTCAACCACATGCTCTACTATAATACTTGGATCATAATAAATGGTATGGCCTAGGTCAAGTATTTTGTAAAATAATTCTTTTCCTTCTCCTCCAATTCTAACAGTACCCACCACACCAGGTAATTGTACATTAAACCCGCCCACTTGATCAAATACTTTTTTAGAAACAATCATATTAGATTCCAAAGGATACTTCCCATTTTTAAAAGCACAAGCAGTAGGGGCGTAATCAAAATTACCCACCATACTTGATACATAATAACTCATCCATTTGGGTTCCTCAGGAATATATCTAGGGATAATTCTTCCGCCAAATCCTAGAACAAAGGGTTGATCAAGGATATGTTTAATAATATTTTTTACAAAATCTTTGTGAGCAATTGCGTCATCATCAATAAAACAAAGCCAATCAGCTTTCGCCATACTCGCTCCAGTATTTCTTGCAAAACTTGCACCTTGTTGCTTTTCTGTGGTATAATAAAAATTACCTTCTGAGTTGGATGCTCTCCAGGAAGTAAATACATCAGGTGTGCCATCTGTTGAATTATTGTCTACTACGATCGCTTCAAAATTTATTAAACCAGCACTTTGATGGTACAATGCATCCAGTGCCGCGCCAATATAATTGGCTCTGTTGTAGCTACATATTATGATAGAAACTTGTAGCATTTAGGCTGAAGCTTGTTTTTGTTTGAATGCTTTGAATCCTACAAATACAATTAATGCCCATAATAAGATGGAGGCAATGCCGGATGCTTTCTTCGAAAGATCTATGGAACTTGGTCTGAATTCAAATCTTATTTCATGTTTACCAGCAGGCACCACCAATCCTCTTAAAACATAGTTCACTTTCACAATTGGAGTCTCTTTATTATCAATATATGCTTTCCATCCAAGATTGTAATAAATCTCACTAAATACAGCTAGTTGCTTTTTAGAAGTATTGGCAGTATATAAAATGTCATCATTATTGTTCTTTATTAATTGAATACTTGCAGCACTATCTTGCTCTAGATTATTTAAATCAGCCATCTTATCTTTTTCTTCAATGATGGCTGTGTCTTTTGGATTAAAATTGTCTAATGCTTTCATAACAGAAGCTGCATCTTTTTGGTATTGTACTCCTTTTACAAACCACACATTACCTAATGCTTCTTTATTGGCAATAGTATCGGTTGCTAAATTGCCAGAGATAACATATTTGGTATTCAACATATTTAATGTTGGCATACAATTAGGGAATTTATACCACTGGTTTTCGATAAGGTCTTGGTAGATACTCAGTTTAGCAGGATTATAACCACCCACTGTTTTATGATGATAAGCTATTAATGCACCTCCATTAAATGCACTTTGAATACCATTTCGAATATCTAATACTCTATAGTTGTTAGTATCTTTCTTTAAAGCAATATCTAATGGTGTCAAATTAAATGCTGCTTCGTTTTCGGTAGATTCAATGAAATTTTCTGACTTCAGGTATTTGGTATTTAAACTAAACAAATCAATCATCGCCAACACACCAAGTCCAATAAAGAAAATGGTCTGGTTAATGATTTTTTTAATGCTTAAAAATAATAGGGCACCGATTAGTATTAAGTATAATAGAGCTTTTGTGATATCAGATTCTATTAAGCCTTTTCTATCCGTTACTAAAGCATTGAATAAATCATTAGCAGGTGTGATATAAGCTGCTGCAGCAGCTGGGTCTTTTATTTGTGAAGTCACCATTTGAGACCATTGTGCTAATTTTTGCTTATCCTCTTCGTTTTTAAATTCACTATTAAAGTAAATAGCCAACACTGCAATAAACATTAATCCTACTAATGTTAAACTTGTTTTGTATTTTTTTACAAAGCCACTAAAAGAATCTTCT
Organism: Sediminibacterium sp.; assembly: GCA_023256555.1. Lineage (GTDB taxonomy): Bacteria > Bacteroidota > Bacteroidia > Chitinophagales > Chitinophagaceae > Sediminibacterium. The sequence goes on from JALRFB010000075.1 coordinate 4,365, forward strand.
TTGCTCAATGCTTCTGCGCCGTATAATGCCATGATGCCCATTAATAATGTTGGGATCACCATTATCATGCTTGGTGCTCTAAATTTATTATAAAAGGGTACATGCTCTAATACAAAAAGATTGAAACCTTTTAAATAAGAACCTGCAGCTAATAAACAAGAAAGAATAATGGAAGCGGCAATCCAAATTCTATGAGGATTCGATTTTACTGAGAAGCCAATAAAGGCTAACAAACAAATCACGATACCTATGTATGGAGGTCAAGCAGTAAATCCAATTCCACCCCAATAAAAGTTCAAAAATCCTTGCAATTGTTGACCCAATTCTGGTTGCATTTGTTGAAGGGTCTCCACTGCTTTAGATTTGGTAATGTCCATAACAGCGTTGGCATCTGCACCTCCACCATAAATATTAGGGAACATTAATACCAATGGCTCTGACTTAAACATACTGTAGCTCAATGCATAATCTTTATTCAAGCCTGTAGCCGTAGTTTTGCTGTCCTTGGTAATAATGGCACTCCCGCCTCTAATTGATTCCTTACCATATTCATAAGTACTAATCAGTATGGGTGCATTCACTGCTAAGCCAAGTATAGCAGCAATTGCTCCTGCAGCTAATGTTTTATATATAGCTTCAAAATCTTTTGCTTTAATCCATTGTACTAAATAATAGATAGACATAAATAAAGCAATGATGATGCCATAGTAAGTTATCTGTAAGTGATTGGATTGAACAAATAAAGCTGTTGAGATACTTGTTAGTAATATTCCCCATAAGTATTGTTTTCTAAATAGTATAAACAAAGATCCTATAAAGAAGGGTAAATAAGCAATAGCATGCATTTTTGTGATATGCCCAACAATAATGATGATTGGGTTATAAGTTGCATAACTGTATGCTAAAGCTCCTACAATACTAATAATACTATTGAAACCTAAAACCTGAGCTAAGAAATAAAAGCTGATACAAGCTAAAAAGAACAAACTGATTGGCTCAGGCAAGTTTAAAGTGAATACACGATCCAATATTCCAATAGAATAAGCATATCCCACTACTCCTGTGATTTGATAAGTAGGCATGCCTCCAAACATACTATTAGTCCAAAGTGGAGTATGACC
>JALRFB010000076.1 GCA_023256555.1 Sediminibacterium sp.
GGTGGGGTCCATTGGGTTTTAGTTTTGTGATTGAAACAACTGCAATGTTATTTGGATGGGTTTTAATTATGAAAGATGGTTTATTGTCAAGCTTGCATCAATATATTAAAGCAACACATATTCAAACTTATATTGTACAAGGTATTTTATTAGTGGCAGGTGGACTCGCAATTAATATTTCTTATCAGTACTTGCCCATTATGGTGATAAATATTTTAATTATTAGCAGCCAGTTATTGTCGGTATTGTTAGGCTTTATGTTTTTTAAAGAAAGATTAAGCCTAAAACAATGGGTGGGTTTGGTGCTAATAATTGCCAGCTTTTTTGTGGTGGCCACTGCTGTTTAAAGCTGATTTTCAATAAATAAGCCTAATTTTTTGCTATTTAAGGCGGCCTGGCCTATATTTGCTGCCCGAACAAATAGCTCGGAATCTACGGAATGGTGCGGTAGCTCAGTCGGTAGAGCAAAGGACTGAAAATCCTTGTGTCGCCGGTTCGATCCCGGCCCACACCACCAAAAAAACCCCAACACAATGTTGGGGTTTTTTTATTGAATTCTAATGACTTTCTTTTCTACCGTATGTGCAGAGAAGATTCCCAAAGCACCGCCTAGAATATTGGTGGGAGGATTTGCAGGAGTGGTTCCTCCTCCTGGTCCAGAACCTGATTGTTGGTTTAGTGTATAATAATATAAATAGGTTGGCCTAGTTATACATTGCATTTCGACTGAAACTAGGTCTTTTAATTTTACTTGTAAGGAATCTGAGTTTCCTCTCAAAGGTCTTTGATTTGGTTTTCCATTGTTCAAATTATCATTGAAAACATGAAAAGTTTGATCTAAAGTGTCATTGATCTTTTGTATGAATCTATAACTATTTCCTAATTCAATGGGGTCAGTATAAACCGGAATGATACTGTATCTAATTTCGCCATTCACTAAAAAAGTGTTTATTCTTAAACTATCCAATGGAACTTTATTAGACATGGTTGAGTTGGCCGTATATTTTTTTCCATCCACAGTCACTTCTAAAAAATACGTATTACCATAAGTTCCTTTAATTCGTTTTGTTTGATATTGTCCATTTTTTGTATAGCTTAATGTATCTCTTACGCCTTGGTTATCATAAATAATTACAGATGCGTTTTCTACTACAGGATAATTCTGAGTACTACTCACATCAATCGATTTTGTAATTTTTACAAAATAAGGTCCAGCTTGATCTGTAATACTACCATCAATTACCAACATAGACGCATTAGGATCTAGTGGCAAGCGTATTTCTTTATCGCAAGCAACGAAGAAAATGATACTAATGAAAAATATAATTCGCTTCAACATGATTAAAATTTAAATTGATAAGTAATACTTGGAACCCATCTAAATAATGCCGTTTGAATGATTTGAGTTCTATTCATGTTTTTGGGATCATCTTGGAAGGTAATTCTATAAGCATTCTCTCTTCCGTAAACATTATATAAACTAAAATTCCAAGATTCCTGAAGTCTTTTCTTTTTCTTTTTATCATAAGTTACGCTAATATCTAAACGATGATTTTCAGGCATTCTATTGGAATTTCTAGATGCATATTGATAAAGTGTTTGACCTTGTAGATTGTATTTGCCTGTAGGAAATGTTACAGCATCTCCGGTATTATATACAAACACACCAGAAATAGACCAATTAGAGTTAATATTATATATACCTACAATAGACAGATCATGCGTTCGATCTTGTCTAGCGTTGTACCATTTGTTTTGGTTAATACCCTCAATTTTTCTTTCTGTTTTAGATAATGTATAACTAATCCAGCCAGTGAATACCCCTTCTTTTTTCTTTAACAACCATTCTAATCCATAAGCTCTTCCTATTCCATATAATAAAGCACTTTCTACATCTGCTAGCGTATTTAATTCTGCGCCATCTTTATAATCTAATTGATTTTGCAAACTTTTGAAATACAACTCTGTACTCATTTCAAACATATTTTGTTTGAATCCATTTACATATCCAATACTATACTGATCTGCAATTTCCGGTTGTATGTTATAAGAGTTACCAATCCATTGATCAGAAGGACTTGAAGCAGTTGAATTACTAAGCAAGTGCAAGTGCTGCACATTTCTTGCATAACCCGCTTTAAAACTATTTTGATCTGTTATTCTATAATTCAATGTGAACCTAGGTTCTGGATTGATATAGGTTTTGCCAAAGCTAGATTTATTTAATTGTATAGTTGATTCTATATTTCCATTATTATAAATATTATAATTATCTCCACCCATTAATGTATAGGCGGATATTCGTATACCCATATCAAAGCTAAGATTGGTATTAGGTTTAAAATTATTGCTTAAGTATACAGCATTTTCTAAACCATTTCTTCCTTGCTTTTTTATACTATTATTTACTGTACCACTAAATTTACTTGGAGTAATGGTATGCAGTATTGTATTAAATCCAAATCTTAAATTGTTTTTTGGGTTTGCAAAAAATGTATAGTCTTGCTTTATATTTAGATCTTTAATATTTGAGTTGATATTAAAATTAGTTTCACCATTTTTTAATTTAACATTATAATTATAATCACTATAAATCAAAGAAGTGTTTAAAAATAGCCTGTTGGATAAAATTTTATTCCATCTAATCGTGCCCGTTTTATTTCCCCAATCAATACCAAACGCACTTCCTAATCCTAATTCGTCTTTACCAAAATAGCCCGATAGATAAATTTTATTTTTATCATTAATGGCATAGTTGGCTTTCATGTTCAAGTCATAGAAGTATAATATGTTTTCTTTGAATTTTTCAGTTGCTTTTAAAAACATATCAGCATAAGTTCTTCTACCTGAAAGAATAAAAGAAGATTTGTCATTTTGAATAGGCCCTTCAATACTTAATTTGCTACTAATTAAACCTAATCCTCCATTTGTTACATATTCTTTATTGTTACCCTCTTTCATCTTTACATCTAAAACAGAGGAGAGTCTACCACCATACATAGCAGGAGCGTTTCCTTTTATTAATGTTGCATCTTTAATGGCATCGCTATTAAAAGTGCTAAAAAATCCTAATAAATGCGATGCGTTGTAAACTGGTGCTTCGTCTAATAAAATTAAATTTTGATCCGCCGCCCCTCCTCTTACATAATAACCACTATTACCTTCTCCTGCAGATTTTACTCCTGGTAATAACTGTAGTGTCTTCAAAATATCCTTTTCTCCAAATATAACAGGCACTTTACTGATTGTGGCCATATTTAAGGTCTCTGTACCCATTTGTGGCTTGGTCAAATTATTGTTTTTCTTAGAACTTTCAACAACCACTTCTTTTAATAAAGATTGTCCATTTAATTTTATATCGAATACCCTATTGCTATCTAACTGTAATTTTTGTACATAATTATCATAACCTAATTGTGATACAACAATAGTGTATTTACCCTTAGATAAACTAATTGAATAAAAACCATATTCATTAGAGAAGACGCCCAGGCTGGGTAATTCTTGAATTCTAATACTTGCTCTAATAATAGACTCTCCAGTTTGTTTGTCACGTATTGTACCACTAAGGATGACCTTATCTTGGGATAATACAACATTAGAAATAATTAGTAATAAAATTAAGGAAAGTAAAAAAGCTACTTTGTTGTGTTTGATCATCATATTATATTAAACAAAACTAGTTCAGTTTGGTTGAATAAAGATTATGAATTAACTTAAATAAGCTTTTATAAACATAAATTGATGTTAAATTAGTTAACCTATGAAAAAACAATTATTTATATTATTAATACAAATTCTTTTTGTTCCAATCATATATGCCCAGCAACATAATACAATAAAAAATATTTTAAATTCTATTCAGGATTCCACTTCAAAAAGTGTACTGGCCAATCCATCTACTTTTAGATATCAAATTATCTATACTCAAATTAATAGAGATAAAAATGGAGTACCCCATTTTACGAATTATGAATTAAATGCAGATTCCAATCAATATTTTAATCCCGCTTCCATGGTGAAAATGCCTTTAGCATTTTTGTCTTTAGAGAAATTGAATGAACTAAATAAACCGGGAGTTAATAAAAATACGACCATTCAATTTGATAGCAATTATCAAAGACAGGTAGCTATGTATAAAGATGCATCTGCACCAAATGAAAAACCAACGCTTGCTCATTTGATTAAGCGCGCCTTTTTAATTTCTGAAAATGATCCCTATAATAGAATGTATCAGTTTATGGGTCAGGGAGAGATTAATAAAAAACTGCATCAAAAGGGTTATAGTACCGCAAGAATTACTAGACAGTTTATGGGATATACAGAAGAGCAGAATAGGCATACCAATGGCATTCGATTTATAGACGAAAAGGGAAATAATATTTACACTGAAGCCCCGAAATATAATACAGATAGTTTTTATTTTGGTCCAACAGTATTAATTGGGAATGCACATTGGAATAGTAATGATGAAGTGGTGAATGCGCCTTTTAATTTCACCAAGCATAATAATATTTCTTTAGAGGATATGCGTAAGATGCTTCAGGCAGTGGTGTTTCCAGCATCAGTTGAAAAACAAAATAGATTTAACTTAAAAGAAGAAGATAGATTGTTCCTATTGCAATACTTGTCTCAGTATCCTTCTGAAACGAATTATCCTAAATACGACACAACACATTTTTATGATAGTTATGTAAAATTCTTTTTTCAAGATAGTACACATCGTATGCCCAATGGAGTTAGGGTTTTTAATAAGGTTGGATGGGCTTATGGATTCTTAACCGATGTGTCTTATGTATTAGATACAAAGAACAATATCGATTATATGTTGGCCGCTACTGTTTATGTAAACAGTGATGGCGTTGTGAACGATTCTAAATACGATGAAGCCACAGTGGGTTTTCCTTTCTTAAAACAAATTGGCACTGCATTTTACAATTACGAATTACAGCGTAAGAGAAAATATCAACCCAAATTGAAAAATCAGGTTGTACAATACGAAAAAAGAGATCCTTTAGACTATAGGCCTTCTATAAAAGAGGTAGATAATTAAAACTTGAGGTCACAATTTGTGACCTCAAGTTTGGATGATTTCTTCAAGATCACAAATTGTGACCTTGAAGATTGACAACAATTATTTAAACCCAATTCTTGTTCTATTTTCCCATTTGTTTTTTGCTGCATTTTCATCGAGAATATTTTCTATTGCCTCATAAATTTGAGTTAATTGGGCATCATGGCCGCCAAGTCTTTCTTTGATTTCATCCAATTGATGCTTGAAATCTGTTTTGATTAATAGAACACGTCTTAGTTCTACAAAGGCCCTCATTATGGCAATATTCATATTTATTGCCTTTTTGGAGTTAATAATTCCGCTTAACATGGCTACACCTTGTTC
>JALRFB010000077.1 GCA_023256555.1 Sediminibacterium sp.
AAATAATTCCAATAATGATCTATTTCTTCTTGTGTATCCACAGTGATAATAAATGATACTGCTTCATTAAAATTGAATTGATGATTGGCAGAGCTATCCATTGCACCAAATGGCTTATGTTCTAATTCAAATTGGGAGTATTTGATATACCCAGTTACATCTGGCTCTCCTTCTTCATATTTACTGATATCAACAATTTTACTATTTGCAAATAGGCTAGTATAAAATTCAATAGCTTCATTTGCTTTTCCTGCATTATTTCCTACAAACATCATATGGGGCATTATTTTGCAGCTACTTTGATGGTTTAACATCAACTGCCAATTCACTCCATATTTGTCTGAGCACCATCCATATTGTTCACTCCATGGATATTTATTTAATGGCATTAATACATTGCCACCATCACTTAATTTATTCCATAAAGCTGATATTTCTTCTTGATTTTCCGCACTGATAAAAAACGAAATAGATGGATTTATACTAAAACCAGGTCCTCCATTTAAGTGCATCATTCTTCTCCCATATATTTTATACACTACCGCCATTGGATTTTCAGATAACAGTTCAACATCTCCAAATGCATCCTTGTAAAACAAAAATGCTTCTTTTGCTTTTTGATCAAACCATAAGCAAGTACCTAATTCATGTGTCATATTTGGTTATTTGTTGAATAAATATACAATTTTAAGCGTTTTAGGCATTAACTAACTAACAAACATGTGCTTAAAATGGGTATACATTTATAAGTCTAGCATATATTTCTTTGTACCTTTATTTTTGAACTAAATGAAATTTTATGACATTTCAAGATAGATTAGATCATTTAATTACTGAGAAAGCTGCTATACCTGCGGAATTTGCTTTAAAAGAATTGATCAATCAAACAACTTATTTATCTAATGGAGAAATGGTTGAGTGGAAAGGAGATACGCATGAAGTATATTCTCCAATATGTATAAAAACAGAAAAGGGCATTGAGAGAATAAAAATTGGCTCTTATCCTATTTGTACTCAAAAAGAAGCAATGATTGCTTTGGATGCTGCATCAGCTGCGTATAATGAAGGTAGAGGAGAATGGCCAACAATGAGTGTTGCACAAAGAATTCATTGCGTGGAACAGTTCATTAAAAAAATGTTAGAGCAAAAAGAGCTTGTGGTAAAGTTGATTATGTGGGAGATTGGAAAAACCTATTCCGATTCTGAAAAAGAGTTTGATAGAACGGTTGAATATATTTATGCAACTATTGATGCATTAAAAGATGTAGATAGAGATTCTTCAAGATTCACCATAGAGCAAGGTATTGCTGCACAAATCAGAAGATCTCCATTAGGAGTGGTATTGTGTATGGGTCCATTTAATTATCCTTTAAATGAAACCTTTACTACATTGATACCTGCCATTATTATGGGTAATACCTTATTATTCAAACCTCCAAAGCATGGTACTTTATTGCATTATCCTTTATTAGAAGCCTTTAAATCTTGTTTCCCTAAAGGGGTGGTAAATACTATATATGGTAGAGGGAATGCCATTGTTCCTTCTTTGATGGAATCTGGCAAAATCAATGTGCTTACTTTAATTGGTTCTAGTAAAGTAGCCAATCAATTAAAAAAATTACATCCTAAAGTAAATAGATTAAGAGCGATTCTTGGATTGGATGCAAAAAATGCAGCTATCATTACAAAAGACGCAGACTTAAAGTTAGCAGTTCAAGAAACGGTTTTAGGTTCATTGTCTTTTAATGGACAAAGATGTACTGCGTTAAAAATTATTTATGTTCATAAAACCATTGCTGATCAATTTATCAATTTATTAAATGAAGCAGTTGGTAAGTTACAATTTGGCTTGCCATGGGAGAAAGGGGTTACATTGACTCCGCTACCAGAGCCAGGCAAGCCAGCATACTTGAATGATTTAATTGAAGACGCTAAAAAGCATGGCGCCAAAGTAATGAATGAACATGGAGGCACTATCAAAGAGTCTTTCTTTTATCCTGCAGTATTGTATCCTGTAAACAATAAAATGAAAGTGTATAGCGAAGAACAATTTGGTCCAATCATTCCTGTTATTCCATTTGATGATATCGAAGAGCCAATTCAATATGTAATTGATTCGACACATGGTCAACAAGTAAGTTTATTCTCAAAGAATAAAGAAGAGTTGGCAAGCTTGATTGATCCATTAGTGAATCAAGTGAGTAGAGTGAATATTAATAGTCAATGTCAAAGAGGGCCAGATACTTTCCCATTTACTGGTCGTAAAGACAGCGCAGAAGGTACCTTGTCTGTAGTGGATGCTTTAAGATCTTTTTCAATTAGATCTTTGGTAGCCGCTAAGTTGACAGACGATAACAAAGAAATTATCAATGATATTGTATCTTCTCATCATTCTAATTTCTTAAGTACAAAGTATATTTTTTAGATTAGTACTTTAAAGTCAATAAAATGTAAGCCCGAAAGTTAATCTGCTTTCGGGCTTTTTAGTTGTACCTTTGTAGTCATTATTAAAAAGAGTGAATTTTGAAGTTTATTGATTTAGGGTTAGATCCAAGAATTTTGGATGGGATAGATTCAATGGGTTACGAGCATGCTACTCCTGTTCAAGAACAGGTTATGGTGCCCATTTTAGAGGGAAGAGATATTATAGCAGCTGCTCAAACTGGTACAGGTAAAACTGCCGCATTCTTGTTGCCACTATTACATAGGTTAATTACTGCACCACATCAGGCAACTGATATTAATGCAATGATTATTGTTCCAACAAGAGAACTAGCTATTCAAATTGCTGAAAGTATAGAAGGTTTGTCTTATTTCACAGACGTGAGTGCTATTGCAGTGTATGGTGGTGGCGATGGTAATTCTTTTGCTATTGAAAAGAAAGCCTTAAATAGTGGAGTAGATATTGTAGTTTGTACGCCAGGAAGAATGCTAGCGCATTTAAATATGGGCTATGTAAAACTGAAAGGGTTGAAGTATTTAGTATTAGATGAAGCTGATAGAATGTTAGACATGGGCTTCAATGATGATATTAATAAAATTATTACCTATTTGCCCAAGGAAAGACAGAACCTATTATTCTCTGCAACCATGCCCACTAAAATGCGCGCATTAGCAAGGAATTTATTAGTAAACCCAGTAGAGATTAATATTGCCATTTCTAAAGCATCTGAAAATATTACTCAAAAAGCATTTATTGTATTCGATACTCAAAAAGATGCGATTATTAAAGATATGCTTGGGTCAAAGCGTTTTAAAAAAGTAGTGGTGTTTTGTTCTAAAAAACAAAATGTAAAAAAATTGACCACCGATTTAAAACTAGCTAAATTATCTGTTGCAGAAGTACATTCCGATTTAGATCAAAAAGAAAGAGAACAAGCTTTGCAAGATTTTAGAAATGAAAAAATTTCTATTATTGTTGCAACAGATATTTTGAGTAGAGGTATAGATATTGATGATATCGATTTGGTGATTAATTATGATGTACCCAATGATGGAGAAGATTACATTCACAGAATAGGGAGAACTGCGAGAGCTGCAAGTTTGGGTACTGCATTTACTTTAGTGGGACAGAAAGAGCAATCTAAGTTTGCACAAATAGAAGAATTATTAGGTGCGCCAGTATTGAAAGGAGTTGTTCCTGCTGAGTTTGGAGAGACCCCGATCTATAATCCTAAAAAGGGTATATCTGTAAAAAGAAAATTTTTTAAAAGGAAGTCATAATGCAAGTATGCTGATAAATTATCTTGTATTAAAAAAGCCTCTTCAACTAGAAGAGGCTTTTTTGAAAAAATTTGAATCTTTTATAGAACCAATTATTTATTTAATTTCAATAATTGCTCTTTTTAAAATTTTAGAGTCAGCTACATTCAATACTTGAGCACCTGGGCTTAAAGATTGAATTTGAAAAGTCTCTTGTGTTTTAGTTTCTACACCTGGTTTACCTTCTTCTTCCTCTTCCTCAGATTTCTTTTCAGTAATACCAGTGATGATTAATTTAAAAGGTGCTGGGGTTGAAATTTTTGTACTTAAAATTAAATTAGCAGCAGGGCCTCTTCCTTCTTTTTCACCAACAAATAAAGTTTCTACAACCTTTCCTGTACTGTCAGCTACTTCTACTTGTAATCTTGCAGCTTCGCTGTCTTTATTTTTTTGCAAGATAAATGTTGCAGCTTGACCATTGGTAGAATCTAAAGTTGTTTTTTCTTGGAAACTAATTCCTGCATCTGGTCTTGGCCCTCTTTTAGGAGCAAATACTCGTCCAAATTCTGCCACTGGCTCAAGTACTTCAGTTACTGAAAGTGTTAATACGATTAATCCAATAATACCAGCTACCAATAATTCTTTTTTGAAAGCCCCAGTATTTTTGTCTTTTGAATAGTTTTTCAATGAACCCCAGTTGTTTACAATATGGAATATGGCAAAACTCACAAAGATTAACCCAAAAATGGTATGGGTCATCTCAACAAAATGTGGTTTTTGTTTAATGTACAACAAGATACCAGAGGTGCCCAATACAAAAAATGCAAAGGCAATAGATAAGCTAATAATGTTCTTTTTCTTCATAATGGTTGGTTTGATAGGGACAAGTTATTAAAATATGATTAAAAATCAGCCACTTAGAATTTAGAAAACCCCAAAATGGAGAAATTTATGATAAGACTCATTTTTTGTTTCAAAGTTTAATCGTAATATTGCGATTAATATGGGAGCTAGTAAAATCATCAATTATTCAGAGGAAGAACTGCTCATTGCAAAATTTGCAAAAGCGCTTTCTCATCCGGCACGTGTTGCCATCATCAAGCTTTTACTACAAAAGCAGTCTTGCGTATGTGGTGATATCGTAGAAGATTTACCAATCGCACAATCAACCGTATCACAACATTTAAAAGAATTAAAAGAAGCCGGGTTAATTAAGGGAGATATTGAAGGCGCTTCCGTTTGTTATTGTATTGACTTAAATGAATGGAATAAAGCAAATGAAGCTTTAAATAATTTATTCAAAGAAGCTAAGATGATTCGAAATAAATGTTGTTAAACTGAATACTTTTTAAATAATTATAGTTAACAAATTAAATATTTAATTTATGCAAACCGAAGAACAATTAAAAGAAATAGTAAGAAAAAAATATAGTGAAATAGCATTGCAAGACAAAGAAACCAATATGTCTTCTTGTTGTGGTGCAGGTGGATGCTCAACTGAAGTGTATAATATTATGTCAGACGATTATACAACTCTTGAAGGGTATAATGCAGATGCAGATTTAGGTTTGGGTTGTGGATTGCCAACACAGTTTGCTAAAATTAAGAAAGGAGATGTAGTGGTAGATTTAGGAAGCGGTGCTGGTAATGATTGTTTTATTGCGCGTCACGAAACAGGAGAGACTGGTAAAG